>JAYUWF010000338.1:0-10738 GCA_043753685.1 Herminiimonas sp. | reverse complement strand
CATCGTCGGTCGGGCAGGGCAACAGCATCAATCTGGAGTTGAAGGAAAGCGATTTTTCCACCGCCACCAAGGTGGTCGAGGCGATCAACGCGCGCTTCGGCGCCGAAACCGCTGCGGCCATCGACGGCCGCGTGATCCGGGTGCGGGCGCCGGTGCTGAGCGACGAGCGGGTGAGCTTTCTGGGTGCGCTGGAATCGATCAACGTAACGCCGGCATTGATGAGCGCCAAGGTGATCCTGAATGCCCGCACCGGTTCGGTGGTGATGAATCAATCGGTCACGCTGGAGTCCTGCGCGGTCGCGCACGGCAATCTTTCGGTGACCATCAATACCGACAATCAGGCCAGTCAGCCCAATCCGCTGGCGGCCGGCCAGACCGTGGTGGTCCAGAACGCGACCATCGACATCAAGAAGGATCCGGGCCAGGTGTTGCTGCTCAAAGGCGGTGCCTCGCTGGCCGAAGTGGTCAAGGCCCTGAACGCGATCGGTGCAACGCCACAGGATCTGCTGGCGATCCTGCAGGCGATGAAGGCCTCGGGCGCCTTGCGCGCCGAGCTGGAAATCATCTAAGCAACGTCAGCATTCAAGCCAAGTCAGGAAACTGCCATGATCAACGCGCCCGCCAACACTTCAGGAGCCAGCTTTTCGATCGATCCGAAAGAGATCGACGCGCTGCGCCAATCGGCGCGGCAGAATTCTCCGGAGTCGATCAAGGAGGTCGCCAAGCAGTTCGAAGGCCTGTTCCTGAACATGGTCATGAAGAGCATGCGCGCCGCCACGCCGCAGGACGGCATCATGGACAGCGAGCAGGGCAAGATGTTTACATCGATGCTGGACCAGCAGATGAGCCAGAACCTGGCCAAGCGCGGCGTCGGCCTGGCCGATGTCCTGACGCGCCAGCTGATGGCCAATCGCGGCGCGCAGCCTTCCGCTGCCGGTGCTGCCGGTGCTGCCGGTGCTGCGCCCACCAACACGCTCGATCCGTCGATACCGGGTCTGCCGCGCGCCGCGGTGCAGGTTCAACCTCAGGCCCGCCTTGAAGCGATGCGCAACGAGGGGTCGGCGCCGAGTGATTTTCAAGCCAATTTCCAGCAAGCCCTCGAATCGGGAATTCCGGGTGTATTGAAAGCCGTGCTGACCGGTGTGCGTCCTGGCGCCGCTGCGAATGCGCTGGCCTCGGCCACGGGCGCGGTCTCGAATACCGTCGCCAGCGTGGTCGGCGAGGTCAAGGCCCGCGTTTCCCAGGCAGGTGGTTCCCAGGCGCCGCATGTCCGGGCCTTCGAGGATCGCCTGGCTGCGCATGCCGAAGACGCCAGCCGCACGACCGGCATTCCCGCAAAATTCATGCTGGGCCAGGCCGCCCTCGAATCCGGCTGGGGCAAGCGCGAGATCCTTGCCGCTGACGGCAGCAGCAGCCACAATGTTTTCGGCATCAAGGCCGGCGCCAGCTGGAAGGGCAAAGTCGTTGAGACCGCCACCACCGAATATGTCAACGGCGTGCCGGAGCGGCGCATCGAACGCTTCCGCGCCTATGATTCCTACGGCGACGCCTTCCGCGATTACGCCAAGACGTTGACAAACAATCCACGTTATCAGACCGTGCTGGCCAACGCCACCGATCTGAAAGGGTTTGCGCAGGGCTTGCAGCGCGCCGGTTATGCCACCGATCCGCACTACGCGGCCAAGCTGACCCGCATTATCACGCACTCGTTGTCGGCATGATGCAGACCATGTAGCCGACGTCAACCAGCGCATTTGCAAGAATGACAATAGAAGACCATGTCCCGTGGCGGTGCGGTGGCGCAGTGCCGCCCGTCGCCTAAAGTTTCAGCGGGACGTGCCGTTAGCAGGGTATCGGATAAAAGTAGGTACTTATCATGGGCTCAAGTATTCTCGGAATTGGCCAGAGCGCACTGACTGCAGCACAGGTCGGCGTCGCCACCACCGGCCACAACATTGCCAATGCGACCACGCCGGGCTATTCGCGCCAGGTGGTGATGCAGGGTGCCGTGGCGGCCGGAGATTCCGGTTTCGCGTTCGTCGGCAAGGGCACCGAAGTGACCAGCGTGACGCGCATCTACAATGAATTTCTCGCCAATCAGGTACTTTCGGCGCAGACCTCCGACAGCCAGCTGTCGACTTACCATACCCAGATCAAGCAAGTCGACAATCTGCTGGCCGATTCGAGCGCCGGCCTGTCGCCCGCGCTGCAGGATTTTTTCAAGGGCGTGCAGGACGTCAGTTCGGATCCGAATTCCTCCGCCTCGCGCCAGGCCCTGCTGTCCTCCGGCGAATCGCTCGCGGCACGCTTTCAGAGTCTGGGCGCCCAGCTCAACGACATCAAGCAAAGTGTCAACGGTCAGATCAATGCCAGCGTCAGCAATATCAATGTCTATGCCACCCAGATCGCCAAGTTGAACGATACGATCGAAAAGGCCCAGGCTGGCGGCAACAAAAGCGCCAATGATTTGCTAGACCAGCGCGACCAGGCAGTCTCCGAGCTGTCCAAGGAAGTCAAGGTATCGGTCGTCAAGCAGGGCGAGAGCTATAACGTGTTCATCGGCACCGGGCAGCCACTGGTGGTCGGCACCAAGACCACCACGCTGTTCGCGACCACGTCGCCGACCGATCCGAGCCGTACCGAAATCGGCTCGCGCACGTCCAGCGGCGTGACCTCGCTGATCGATGAAAAGGCTCTCCCAGGCGGCAAGCTCGGCGGCTTCTTTAATTTCCGTAGTGGCACCCTGGACGTTGCCCAGAACACGCTGGGGCGGCTCGCGACCTCGTTCGCCACCCAGTTCAACACGCAGCATGCGCTCGGCCAGACCCAGACCGGCGGGCTTGGCACCGCCTTCTTCAATGTCGCCGTGCCGGAAGTCTCGGCCAGCAGCAACAACAGCGCCGCCGGTACCGGCAAGGCCGCCGCCACGATCACCGATGCCTCGGCGCTGAAGGTGAGCGACTATCGCCTGCAGTACACGCAGGTCGGCACGCCAGCCGCACCCGGTTACCTGTTGACGCGCCTGTCGGATGGCACCACCACGTCGTTCGCACCACCCGTGGCGCCAGCGACCTCGGCCACGGCCAATTTCGACGGTGTCGATTTCAGCATCAGCGGCACGCCGGTCCAGGGCGATGAATTCCTGATCCGTCCGGTGTCGAATGGCGCCATCGGTTTTTCGGTCGCGATCACCGACAAGGCCAACATCGCCGTGGGCGCGCCGATCGCCACTTCGGCGTCGTCGGCCAATACCGGCACGGGCACCATCGGTGCGGCTACCGTCAAGTCGACGGCGGTCATACCCGGCGGTGTCAGCCTGGGCTATGCGGCCGGCAAGTTAAGCGGCTTTCCGGCAGGTCTGCCGGTGTCGGTCACCAGCGGCGGCACCACCACCAACTATCCGGCAGCCACCGCGCCGGCCGTCACCAGCGTGCCGTATTCGGCTGGCGACACGGTGTCGTTCGGCGGTGTCGACGCGGTCATCACGGCGCCACAACTGGCGACGCCACCGGTGACGATCAACGCACCGAATTCGACGCTGACCTACGCATCGGCGAGCAAAACCCTGAGCGGATTTCCGATACCGCTGACGGTTTCCGTGACCGCAAACGGCACCACGACGGTGTATGCACCCGGTACGCCGGTGCCCTACACTCCCGGTGCGACGATCGCATTCGGCGGCATTACGTTTGCCATCGCGGGCGCGCCGGCCAACGGCGACACGTTCAAGGTCAGCGCCAATTCGAACGGCGTGGGCGACAACCGCAATGCGCTGTTGCTCGGCAAATTGCAGACAATCGGTACGCTCGACGGCGGTACCACCAATTTCCAGGGCGCGTATTCGCAACTGGTCAGCACGGTCGGCAACAAGGCGCACGAGCTGCAAGCCACCAGCAGCGCAGCCGCCAGTCTGCTCGAACAATCGGTCGCATCGCAGCAATCCGAGTCGGGGGTGAACCTGGACGAAGAAGCGGCCAACCTGTTGCGCTACCAGCAGGCGTACCAGGCAGCGGGTAAGCTCATCCAGACCGCCAGCACGCTGTTCGGCGTGCTGCTGTCGCTTGGCGGATAACGGGAGTAAACAGTCATGCGCATCAGTTCCAACACCATCTTTGCAAGCGGCCTGTCGCGCTTGTCCGAGCTGCAGTCCGGCGTCGTCAAGACACAGCAGCAGATCTCAACCGGGCGGCGCATCCTGTCGCCGTCGGACGATCCCGTCGGCGCCGCGCGCGCGCTCGACCTGACCCAGGGACAGTCGGTCAATACCCAGTTCGCCGCGAACCGCAAGGCAGTCGGCAATTCGCTGTCGAGCGAAGAGGGTGTATTGCAGGGCACGACTTCCTTGCTGCAGGACGTCAAGACCCTGACCATCAGCGCCGGCAGCGGCGCACTCAACGACAGCGACCGCGCCAGCATCGCCACCGACCTGCGCGTGCGGTTAGACGAATTGATCAGCCAGGCGAATGCCACCGACGGCACGGGCAATTATCTGTTTGCCGGTTTCCAGGTTGCCACGCCGCCGTTTTCTTCGGCCGCCACCGGCGCCGTCTACAGCGGTGACCAGGGACAGCGCCTGGTACAGGTGGGTACCTCGCGCCAGATTGCGCTAAGCGATCCGGGCGACGGGATTTTCCAGAACATCGCCGCCACCACGGGCAGTCTGGACAGCCACGCGGCGGCGGCCAATACCGGTAACGGCAGTGTGTCGGCCGTGACGGTGACGGATGCGACGGTACTGACGAATCATAATTACAGCGTCACGTTTTCGGTCGCCGCAGGCGTCACGACCTACGACATCTTCGATTCGACCGTGGGCGGACCGGCTCTCTCGACCGGCAACGCCTACACCGCCGGCCAGCCGATCGCCTTTGCAGGCCAGAGCGTGACGGTCGGCGGCGCACCGGCAAACGGCGATACCTTCACGGTACAACCGGCGAAGAACCAAAGCATCTTCACCACCCTGAGCGATCTGATCACGGCACTGCAGACACCGGCCACCGGCGTGGTCGGCAAGGCAAATCTGGACCGCTCACTGTCGGTCGCCAACGGCAATATCGACAATGCGCTCAACAGCGTCCTGACGGCGCGCGCGTCGATCGGCTCGCGCCTGAAGGAACTCGATTCGCTCGACTCGTATGGCGCCGATCGCGACATCCAGTACGAGACCGCGCTGCAGCAGATCCAGGGCCTGGACTACAACAAGGCCATCAGCGACTTCACCCAGCAGAACACGACCCTGGAAGCGGCGCAAAAATCCTTCGTCAAGATTTCCGGCCTGTCGCTGTTCAATCTGCTTTAGAACCTATCGAAATAGGTTCTTAGCCGATCCAGCCCTCAGCGTAGCTTGACCGCGCTCGCCGCGGTCATCGCCTGCAGCATCTCCAATCCATCCTGAAACAAGCGTGCCATCGGCGCACCCAAGTACGGCACTGTCACAGCGATCATTACGAAGCCGACCGTCAGGGTGATCGGAAAACCGATGCCGAACAGGTTCAGTTGCGGCGCCGAGCGTGCCAGCACGCCCAGTCCGACGTTGGTGATCAGGAGGGCGGCGACGATCGGCAGCGCCAGCTGTACACCGGCCGAAAAGATCTTGCCGCCCCAGCTGGTGATCATCTCGAACAGCTTGCCATTCATCGGCGCATCGGTGATCGGCATGGAGACAAAACTGTCGGCCAGTGTCGACAGCAGCGCCAGGTGCACGTTGGTGGCCAGGTACAGCATGATCGTCACCAGCGAGAGGAACTGGCTGATTGCAATCGAGCGGCCCTGGGTCTGCGGATCGAAGAACGTGGCGAACCCCAGTCCCATGCTCAGTCCGGCCAGTTCGCCGGCCAGCTCCATGCAGGCAAACACGATGCGCATCGCAAAGCCCATCGCCACGCCGATCAGCAGTTGTTGTATCAGGATCAGCAAGCCCGCCAGCGACATCGGGTCCAGCGCCGGCACGGCCGGCACCGTCGGCGCGATCACCATCGCGAGCAGCACGCCGAGGCCGATCTTGACGGTGGCCGGCACACTGACGTTGCCGTACAGCGGCGCCACCGAGAGCAGCCCGAGAATGCGGGTGAGCGGCCACAGCAGGCCGGCAAGCAGGGTATTGAGGTCGGCGCTGGTAAATGAAATCATGCCGGGCCAGACGTGCGAAGGTTGCCCGGGCCGCAGTACAGGGCGGGCTGCAACGCGGAGGGCAACGCGGAGGGCAACGCGGAGGGCAAAACAGGCTGAAGGATGGGATCCAAGCGCAGCCGGATCAGCTGATCATGCCAGGTATGCCGGTGAAGACTTCGCGCATGTAATCGAGCATCACGCTGAGCATCCACGGTCCGGCAATCACCAGCGCCACGAAGATGCCCACCAACTTCGGGATGAACGACAAGGTGGTTTCATTGATCTGGGTCGCGGCCTGGAAGATGCTGACCACCAGGCCGATCGCCAGCGCCACCAGCAGCATCGGCGCGGCCACCATTACGGTGATTTCCATCGCATGCCGCGACAGGCTCATTACGCTTTCCGGTGTCATCGGGATTCCTTGATGTTCAATAAAAGCTTTGCGCCAGCGAACCGATCAGCAATTGCCAGCCATCGACCAGCACGAACAGCATCAGCTTGAATGGCAAGGAGATGGTCGACGGCGACACCATCACCATACCCATCGACATGAGCACGCTGGCAACCACCATGTCGATGATCAGAAACGGTATGAAGATCGCGAAACTGATCTGGAACGCCGTCTTCAATTCACTCGTGACGAAGGCTGGAATCAGGATGCGCAGCGGTACGTCGTCCGGGCTTTGCAGCGCCGGCGAGTTCGACATCTTGACGTACAGCGCCAGGTCGGTCTGCCGGGTCTGTTTCATCATGAAGGTCTTCAGCGGCACGATGCCGCGGTCGAGCGCCTGGCTCATGTTGATCTTGTTGTCGGCCAGAGGCTGATAGGCGTCGACATAGATCTTGTCGAGCACCGGGCCCATCACGAACAATGTCAGGAACAGCGCAAGGCCGACCAGCACCTGGTTTGGCGGCGCCGATTGCGTACCGATCGCCTGGCGCAGCAGCGAGAGCACGATGATGATGCGGGTGAAGCTGGTCATCATCATCAGCGCTGCCGGCAGGAACGTCAGCGAGGTCAGCAGCAGCAGCGTTTGCAGCGACAGGGAATAGGTCTGGCCACCGCCGGCGCTCGGTACGCTGGTCAGCGCCGGCAAACCATTCTGCTGCGCCGCCGCCAGGAGGGGCAGGCCGAGCAGCAGGAGCGGTACCAACGGCAACACCGAGTACTTGTTCACCGAATGCTTATTTTTCATTGCCGCTGCGCTTGTCCATGGTTTGCTTGAGCCAGAGCGCGAAATTCGAGCTGGCTGGCGCCTGCATCCCGGGGCCGGCGTTGATGGATGCCGGTTCCTGGCGCGGCATGGTCGCCAGCGTATTGATACAGCCCGGCGCGACGCCGACCACGATCCACTGATCGGCCACTTCCACCACCAGAATGCGTTCGCGGTTGCTGAGACTGACGCCGCTGACGATGCGTACCGTCGAGCCGCCGGGATTGCGCACCATGCCCAGGCGTTTCAACAGCCAGGCGGCGCCGGCGATCAGGCCCACCACCAGCAGCAGCACCAGGGCGACCTGGGTCAGGCTGCCGGCCGAGGCGACTGCCGCCGTGGCCGCCGAAGCGGGGGGGGCGGGCGTTGACGCGGGAACGCTGGCTCCGGATTGCACCATCGGCGCCGTCGGCGACATGCGCCCTGGCGCCGTGGCAGCGGGCACCGGCTCGGACGAGACAGCAGGTGCGGCCGGGCCGGGAACCGATGGCGACAGGCTGGCCGGATTGGCAGGCGGCAGATCCGGCGCCAGCGGTGGCGGCGCACCGGGTACGGTCTGGACTGCCGCTGTCGATGGTGTCGATGGTGTCGGCGTGATCGTTGCCGCCGGTGCGGGCGCTGCCATGGTCGGCGCCGAATGGGCGAGCCCCACGGCAAACAATGTCAGACCAGCCAGCAGGGCAGGCAATGCGTTGCGAACGCGCTCGATGCAGACCATGCAGCTCATTTATTGAGTTTTCGGATACGTTCCGACGGCGTGATGATGTCCGTCAGGCGGATACCGAACTTGTCGTTGACCACCACCACTTCACCCTGGGCGATCAGGCAGCCGTTGACCAATACGTCCATCGGTTCCCCGGCCAGGCCATCGAGTTCGACCACCGAACCCTGCGCCAGTTGCAACAGGTTCTTGATGGCGATCTTGGTGCGGCCCAGTTCCACCGTCAACTGGACCGGAATATCGAGGATGAAATCGATGTCGTTGTGGGTCGCGCCGCCGGTCGATGCACCGGCAAAATCCTTGAACACCGTGGCCGATGCCTGCTGCGCTTTCAGTGCGGCGGCTTCCGCCTGTGCCTGTTCGGCGATGGCGGCGCCCCAATCATCCTCGGCCGCCATCTGGTCCGCGTTTTCATCAGCCATGATCATCTCCTTGCGTGAAATCGTTTGCACTCTGGATCAGTTTTTCCACGCGCAGCGCGTACTGACCATTGAACTTTCCGTAACTGCATTCCATCACCGGCACGCCGTCCACCTTGCCGGAGACGAATTCCGGTACGTGCAGCGGAATCACGTCGCCGACCCGCATGTTGAGCAGCGCGCCGAGCGAGCTTTTCGCAACGCCCAGATCGGCGACGATCTCGACTTCCGCGGTTTGAATCTGTTGCGTCATCAGGCGGATCCAGCGCTTGTCCATCTCCAGCGTCTCGCCCTGCAGACTGGAGGTGAGGATGTCGCGGATCGGCTCGATCATCGCGTAGGGCGTGCAGAAGTGCATCTCGCCGCTCACCGGTCCGAGCTCGATCGTGAAGGTGGTGGCGACCACGACTTCGTTCGGCGTGGCGATGTTGGCGAACTGGGTGTTCATCTCGGAACGGATGTATTCGAATTCGACCGGATAGACCGGCTCCCAGGATTTCGCGTAATTTTCGAACACGATCGCCAGGATGCGCTGGATGATGCGCTGCTCGGTCTGCGTAAAGTCGCGTCCTTCGACCCGGGTATGGAAGCGGCCGTCGCCGCCGAACAGATTGTCGACCAGCAGGAACACCAGGTTCGGATCGAACACCATCAGCGCGGTACCGCGCAGCGGTTTCATGTGCACCAGGTTCAGGTTGGTCGGCACCACCAGGTTGCGGATGAACTCGCTGTACTTCGACACGCGCACCGGGCCGATCGAGACTTCGGCGGTGCGGTGCAGGAAATTGAACAGGCCGATGCGCAACAGGCGTGCGAAGCGCTCGTTGATGATTTCCAGGGTCGGCATGCGGCCACGGACGATCCGCTCCTGGGTCGCCAGGTTGTACGGCCGCACGCCCGAACTGTCTTCAGGCGCGTGCGCATCTTCCTGGTCGCCGTTGACGCCCTTGAGGAGGGCATCGACTTCTTCCTGTGACAGAAAATTTTCGGCCATGACGTTACTGGATCACGAACGAGGTGAAAAAAACGTCGGTGACTTCTTGCGGCTTGGCGTTGGCGGTAAAGGGTTGCTTGACCGCTGCCATGATCTCGGCGCTGAGCTTTTTCTTGCCCTCGGCCGTATTGATGTCGCTGGCCTTCTTCGATGTCAACAGCAGCAGCAGGCGGCTGCGCACTTGCGGCATGTAGAGTTTGAGCAGATCGACCTGTTCGGCGCTGCCGACCTGCAGCGTGAACGCAGCCTGCAGGAATTGCTCGCCACCTTCGCTCGTCAGGTTGACGGTAAACGGCTCCATCACCAGGAACACCGGCGGCTTGGCCGGTTCCACCTTGGCATGCTGTTCGCCGGCAGGCTTCTTCTGGCCCATGAAGTACCAGGCGCCACCGCCACCGCCGGCCAGCAGCAGCACGGCCAACAACATGATGATCAGCTTTTTCTTGGATTTCTTGACTACCGGTGCTTCTTCTTCCACCTCGGGCTGCGCACCGGCTTTCGGTACCGCCTTGGGAACTGATTTCGGGCCTGACGTCGCCATATCGATCCTTGTCGTTGCTGCGTGCGCCGCATCGGCACACCATGATCATCATTATCGAAAAAAAACCGCGCGCGCCATGCCCGGATAAGAGGGCGGTTCGCGCCGCAGATCGGGCTATCCGTGCGACTGGTCCGCCGGGCCTTCGCAATGCACAGGAGCGCTTATGGTCGGTTTGCCAACAGATGCCGGTGCAGTCTCATCGCTAGCAGTTGTCAGGACGCCCAGCCGATGATGCATTGCGGCACATTCGGCATTAAACCATTTTTAGTGTCGCGCGGCACGCATCGGCGCTTAAAAAGCGGCGCCGCTGCACAGCCGTTGCGGCGCTACCGGACTGCCGTCAGGCGAAGGTATCGACCAGGCCGTTGCCGCTGCTGCCGATACGTGTGGTGCCGCGGATGACCGGTTCGTTGTCGAGCGGCTCGCGTCCGATGCCGCCATTGCCGTTGCCACGTCTCGCACCGTTGCCGCCTTGCTGATCGGCGGCGCCGTTCTGATTCGGATTGCCAGCGTTGACGCTGGCCTGGCCGAGCGTGATGCCGGCGTCGCCCAGCATTTCCTTCAGGCGCGGCAGGGCAGCCTCGAGCGCCTGCCGTACTTCCGGCTGCGCTGCGGTGAAGCTGGCGTTGGCCTGATCGTTACTGACGTTGATGACGACCTGGATCGGGCCGAGATCGGGCGGATTCAATGTTAGGGAGGCGCTTTGCATGGCGCCGGCGGCCATCCAGACCACTTTCT
>JAYUWF010000337.1:0-10807 GCA_043753685.1 Herminiimonas sp. | reverse complement strand
CGACGCAATCGGCGCCGCTGCCGTCCAACCGTTTTTATCATCCGCACCCATCTGAAATCGAACCGAAGGAGTCATCACCATGGCACTCGTATCATTGCGTCAATTGCTCGACCATGCAGCCGAAAACAGTTATGGCCTGCCGGCATTCAACGTCAACAACCTCGAGCAGGTCACGGCCATCATGGAAGCGGCCAATGAAACCAATTCGCCGGTGATCATGCAGGCGTCGGCCGGCGCGCGCAAATATGCGGGCGAAGCCTTCCTGCGGCACCTGATTTCAGCGGCGGTCGAAGCCTATCCGCATATTCCGGTGGTGATGCACCAGGATCACGGCCAGTCGCCGGCAGTGTGCATGACGGCGATCCGTTCCGGTTTCAGCTCGGTGATGATGGATGGCTCGCTGATGGAAGACGGCAAGTCGGTCGCCAGCTATGAATACAACATCGAAGTCTCGCGCAAGGTGGTCGAATTTTCGCATGCGATCGGCGTCACGGTGGAAGCCGAACTGGGCGTGCTCGGTTCTCTGGAAACCATGATGGGCGACAAGGAAGACGGTCACGGCGCCGACGGCAAGATGACGCGCGAACAATTGCTGACCGACGTTGCGCAAGCTGCCGACTTCGTCAAGCTGACCCAGTGCGACGCGCTGGCAATTGCGATAGGGACTTCGCACGGCGCCTACAAATTTTCCAGGAAGCCGACCGGCGACATCCTGGCCATCGAGCGCATCAAGGAAATCCACGCCCGCATTCCCAACACCCATCTGGTGATGCACGGTTCATCGTCGGTGCCGCAGGAACTGCTGGCGGAGATCCGCGAATTCGGCGGCGACATGAAGGAAACCTACGGCGTGCCGGTCGAGGAAATCCAGGAAGGCATCAAGCACGGCGTTCGCAAGATCAACATCGACACCGATATCCGGCTGGCCATGACCGGCGCGATCCGCCGCTATTTCGTGGAAAATCCAACCAAGTTCGATCCGCGCGATTATCTGAAGCCAGCGCGGGAAGCTGCCAAGGCGGTCTGCAAGGCGCGTTTCATTTCGTTCGGCTGCGAAGGGCAGGCCGGCAAGATCAAGCCGCTGACGCTCGATAAAATTGCAGAGATGTACAAGTCGGGCAAACTGTCGCAGATCGTTCAGTAAATATTGAGCACCAGGCACCAGGCACCAGGCCCTAAGGCAGGGCATTCAGCAAGCGTACCTGGGCAGCTCCGACCCAATGGAGTCGCCAGGGACGCGTTTGAGCATCACGCAAAACGGAATCGTCGATGAACAGTCTGTATCAATCCACCATCACCTCGTTGCCGCTGCTGGGCCGCGGCAAGGTGCGTGACAATTACGCGGTCGGCGACGACAAGATCCTGATCGTCACCTCGGACCGGCTGTCGGCGTTCGACGTCGTCATGAATGAAGCGATTCCCGGCAAGGGCCGGGTGCTCAACCAGATGTCGGATTTCTGGTTCGAGAAACTGGCCGACATCGTGCCGAATCATTTGACCGGCATTGCACCGACGTCGGTGGTGGCAGCGTCCGAAGTGGCGCAGGTCGAGGGCAGGGCGGTGGTGGCCAAGCGGCTGCAACCGATCATGGTGGAAGCCGTGGTGCGCGGTTATCTGATCGGCTCCGGCTGGAAGGATTACCAGGCAACCGGCGCAGTGTGCGGCATTGCCTTGCCACCGGGTTTGCGTCAGGCCGATAAATTGGCCGAACCGATCTTTACCCCGGCGGCCAAGGCCGATCTGGGCGAGCATGACGAAAACATTTCCTTCGCAGAGATGGAGCAGAAGATCGGCGCCGATCTGGCCGGCCGCATGCGCACGATCAGCATCGCCTTGTATCAGGCCGCCGCCGATTTCGCAGCCACGCGCGGCATCATCATCGCCGACACCAAGTTCGAATTCGGACTCGATACCGATGGCAAGCTGTACCTGATGGACGAAGTGCTGACTGCCGACTCGTCACGCTTCTGGCCGGCCGATTCGTATGCGCCGGGTAGTTCCCCACCGTCCTTCGACAAGCAGTTCGTGCGCGATTACCTGGAAACGCTGACCGACTGGAACAAGACCGCGCCGGCGCCACCGCTGCCGGACGAGGTGGTCGCCAAGACCGGCGCCAAGTACCGCGAGGCGCTCAGCCGCCTGACCGGCACCACGCTGGAGCCATGACGTGAGCACCGATCTGAATGTCGCACCCGGCACCGCACCCGTGATCGGCATCGTCATGGGATCTTCGTCCGATTGGGACGTGATGCAGCATGCGGTCGCCATCCTCAAGGAATTCGACATTCCACATGAAGCGAAAGTAATTTCAGCGCACCGCATGCCGGACGCCATGTTCGCCTACGCCGAGACGGCCCGCAGCCGCGGCCTGCGCGCCATCATCGCCGGAGCCGGCGGCGCTGCCCACTTGCCGGGCATGATTGCGGCCAAGACCATCGTGCCGGTGTTGGGTGTGCCGGTACCGTCCAAATACCTGCGTGGCGAGGATTCGCTGCTATCGATCGTGCAAATGCCGAAGGGTATTCCGGTCGCTACCTTCGCCATCGGCGAAGCGGGTGCGGCCAATGCCGCGCTGGCTGCGATCGCCATGCTGGCCACGACCGACGCCGTGCTGGCGCAACGCCTGGAACAGTTCCGCACAGCACAGACCGAGACGGCGCGCACCATGGTGCTGCCGACCTGAGCAAGGTCTCCATTCGCTTCGCCGCAATATCTACCCGTATTTGCAATCAGCAAGGATTCATCGATGAGTGATCAGCGCGCTTTCATCCCCGGCGCATCGCCTGCCACCTGGCTCGGCGTCATGGGGGGCGGTCAGCTCGGCCGCATGTTCGCGCATGCGGCGCAAGCCATGGGGTTCAAGATCGCGGTGCTGGAGACCACTCCGGATTGCCCGGCCGGGCATGCCGCCGACCATTTGTTATGCGCTGATTACACCGATCCCACTGCCCTGGCCGAACTCGGCGCGCAGTGCATGGCGGTCACCACCGAATTCGAGAATGTGCCTGCCGAGAGCTTGAGGCAACTGGCGACGTATGCCTTCGTTTCCCCGTCGGCGGCCTGCGTGGCGATCGCGCAGGACCGGATGGCCGAAAAGCGCTTCTTCACCGAGTGCGCAGCGACCTCCGGGGTGCTGCCCGCGCCGCATCACCTGATCGAAACGCACGCCGACATCGACGCCGTGCCGGGAAACCTGCTGCCGGGTTTGCTCAAGACCGTGCGCATGGGCTACGACGGCAAGGGTCAGGTCCGGGTTGCCAGCATCGAGGAACTGAGAGTGGCGTTCGACGGCTTGCAGGGTGCTGCCTGCGTGCTGGAAAAGATGCTGCCGCTGGCTTGCGAAGTGTCGGTCCTGGTCGCCCGCAGCGTCGATGGCCAGGCGCTGGTCTATCCGATCGCCGAAAACGTCCATCGCAATGGGATCCTGCACACCACCACGGTGCCGGCCGTGCATGCCTCGCCGGATGCCGCAGCCCGCGCCCAGGCGGCGGCACTGGTATTCGTGGCCCGACTCGATTATGTCGGCGTGCTGTGCATTGAATTCTTCATCCTCACCGATGGCGCGCTGGTGGTCAATGAAATGGCGCCGCGCCCGCACAACAGTGGCCATTACACGATCGATGCCTGCATCACCAGCCAGTTCGCGCAGCAGGTGCGGGCGATGGCACGCCTGCCGCTGGGCGACGTGCGCCAGCATTCGCCGGCGGTGATGCTAAATCTGCTGGGCGACCTGTGGTTCGAGCAGAGCGACGCAACGACGGCCGATGCTACCGTTGGCGCGGCGCGCGAGCCGGCCTGGGATCGCATCCTGGCGCTGCCCGGCGCCTGCCTGCACCTGTACGGCAAGGAAGAAGCGCGACGCGGCCGCAAGATGGGACACGTGACCTTCGTCGCGCCAAGCCTGGCGGAGGCGCAGACGAGTCTTGCCGCTGCCTGCGCGATTTTGAACATCGCACCCTGAAGATCGCATCGTGAAGCTAGAATCGTCGCTGAAGGATCTGGAACCGAAGCCGGGGTCGACTGCCGCCGCAGTAGGACACGCACCCGAACTGGCTGCGATCGAAGCCGCCGCACGCAACCTTGAAGCGGGCGAACTGGTGGCGTTTCCGACCGAAACCGTCTACGGTCTGGGCGCCGATGCCGAAAACCCGGCCGCTGTCGCCGCCATTTATCAGGCCAAAGGCCGGCCATCCAATCATCCCGTGATCGTCCATCTGGCGCCGGGCGCCGATGCCGCTTACTGGTCGGATCAAATCTCGCCGATGGCGCAGCAATTGATGACGGCATTCTGGCCCGGGCCGCTGACCCTGATCCTACCGCGCGCGCTGCACATTCCCGACGCCGTGTCCGGCGGCCAGGCATCGATCGGCTTGCGTTGTCCTTCCCATCCGGTGGCGCAGGCGCTGCTGCGCAGTTTCAAGGCGGGCCGGGGCGGCATCGCGGCGCCGTCCGCAAACCGGTTCGGGCATGTCAGTCCGACGACGGCGCAGCATGTGCGCGAGGAATTTCGTGATTCAAACCTTGTGCAATGCGTGCTCGATGGCGGACAGAGCGAAGTCGGCATCGAATCGACGATCATCGATCTGACACGCGGCGCGCCGGTCCTGCTGCGCCCCGGCCACGTCAGCGCCGCGCAGCTGGCCGAGGTGCTCGGCGTATGGCCAGCGCAGCCGGATGCAGCCGCGCCGCGCGCCTCCGGGACGCTGGAAGCACACTATGCGCCGCAGGCCGCCGTTGCTCTGGTTGGAACCGCGCGCCTGTCGAGCACCCTGGCCGCGTTGCTCCAGGCGAATCGGCAAGTAGCGTTGCTGCATTTTTCATCGGTGCCGACGTTCGGTGGGCAACCGGTCGCCGCCGCCCTGGCTGCCCGCGCCGAATTGCCGTTGATGGCCGCCGGGTTTGCACATGACCTGTATGCGGCGCTGCGAGGTCTGGACCGGACCGGGATCGAACTGATCGTCGTCGAAGCGCCACCCGTCAGTCCCGACTGGCATGCAGTCAACGATCGTCTGAAGCGCGCCGCGCATGATTCAACTGCCGTGCTGGCGACCTTGATCGGTGCCGCCGGTCATTGATGCCGGCTGCGAAACACGGCTGACCGATTGATGCATGCGACTTAGCCGAAGCGCAGTTTCATTCCGAGGATGAATATCGCCAGCATCAAGGTCACGGCGTTCGCAATGATCACCGGCCAGGCGCCGAGCAGCACGCCGTATAGACACCAGAGCGACACCCCCACCGTGAAGATGCCGTACATGCCGACCGAGATACCGTCAGCCCGACGTGATTTCCAGGTGAGCCATGCCTGCGGTATGAAGGCGATCGTGGTCAGGCAAGCGGCAACAGAGCCGATCAAGGTATCGTAGCCGGCAAGCGCGGTCAGAGCCATGGCAATTGGACGAGCAAGGAGGGGAAAAGCAGAATGCTGGCAGCGAACGCTGCCAGCAGGTGGAAATGCAGAAGATTATTGAAACGCTTGAATGCCGGTCTGTGCGCGACCCAGGATCAGGGCATGGATGTCATGCGTACCTTCATAGGTATTGACGACTTCCAGGTTGACCATGTGGCGGATCACGCCGAATTCATCCGAGATGCCATTCCCGCCCAACATGTCGCGCGCAACCCGCGCAATATCCAGCGACTTGCCGCAGGAATTGCGCTTCATCATCGACGTGATTTCAACTGCCGCCGTGCCTTCGTCCTTCATCCGGCCCAGGCGCAGGCAACCCTGCAACCCCATCGTGATTTCGGTCTGCATGTCGGCCAGCTTCTTTTGAATCAGCTGATTGGCTGCCAGCGGCCGGCCGAACTGGTGGCGATCGAGGACATACTGGCGAGCGATGTGCCAGCACGATTCAGCAGCGCCCAGCGCGCCCCAGGCAATTCCGTAGCGGGCGGAATTGAGGCAGGTAAACGGACCTTTCAGGCCACGCACTTCGGGGAAGGCATTTTCTTCAGGGCAGAACACGTTGTCCATCACGATCTCACCGGTGATCGAAGCACGCAGGCCGAACTTGCCGTGGATCGCCGGTGCGGTCAGGCCTTTCATGCCTTTTTCGAGGATGAAGCCGCGGATCGCGCCTTCGTCATCCTTGGCCCATACGACGAAGACATCGGCGATCGGTGAATTCGAAATCCACATCTTGCTGCCCGTTACCGCATAGCCGCCCGGTACCTTCTTGGCGCGGGTGATCATCGAACTTGGGTCGGAGCCGTGGTTCGGCTCGGTCAGGCCGAAGCAGCCGATCCACTCGCCGGTCGCCAGTTTCGGCAGGAATTTCTGGCGCTGCGCTTCGGTACCGAATTCGAAGATCGGCACCATCACCAGCGAGGACTGCACGCTCATCATCGAGCGGTAACCGGAATCGACCCGCTCGACTTCGCGGGCGATCAAGCCGTAGGAAACGTAGTTCAGGCCAGGCCCGCCGTATTGCTCCGGAATGGTCGGACCAAGCAGGCCGAGATCGCCCATTTCGCGGAAGATCGCGGGGTCGGTTTTTTCGTGGCGGAAGGCTTCCAGTACGCGTGGCTGCAACTTGTCCTGGCAATAGGCGGCAGCGGCGTCGCGTACCATGCGCTCGTCTTCCGTGAGTTGCTGGTCCAGCAAAAGCGGATCGTCCCAATGGAACTGGGCCTTGAGGGTCTTGCCTGTTTCGGGAGCGTTCATGGGTATCCTCGTCTGTCCTCTATTGATTTTTGTATTATATCCGTTACGGAAATACGGTTTCGGGGTGCAAACGGTCGTTTGCCGGCATGCCCATGCGTCCCCGGACGGATTCATTATGCCGAAAAAGCCGTTTGCTTGTCGCCGGTGGCGGCATCTTTCTAAAAGTAATTTATGACCAATTCGTTTGAAATTCTGCGCCAGCACGCCAGGGAGCAACCCGACGCGGTGGCCGTGATCACGCCTTATCGCGTCGCGTCGTACCGCAAGATGTGGTCGCGCATCGAACGCTCGACGGCGCGCCTGCATGCCGAGTGGGCAGTGCAGCCGGGCGACACGATCGCCTATCTCGGTTGCGGTCACCTGGATGCGCTGGTGATGTATTTTGCGGCGGCCCGCTGCGGCGCGCGCTTGCTGCCGCTCGAGCATCCGGCCCTGCAGCAGGCAGCGCGGGCGCTGCTCCACAAAAATGGCGCCACCCTGGTTCTGCACGACGATGCGCTGCAGCCCGACGCCGAGGCGCTGGGCGTGTCGTGCAAACCCTTGTCGAGCCTGATCGCGACGGCTTGCCGGCATCGCGAGTCGGTTCTCGAAGACGAAGAGGCCATCAGCTTGCTGGAACTTGCCGGAGACAGTGACGGCCCAGTCGGTGCGATACGGCCGCGCAGCCTGGCTTCATTGCAAGCAGCCAGCCTGGCCTGCCCGGCCGGGCACCATCTGGTGCAGGCGGCATTGTTCGATGCCGGCGTTTTCGCACCGGTGGTACTGGCGACCTTGCTGACCGGCGCAACGCTGCGGCTCGCCGATGGCCTTGCGGCGCCGGATCATTAAGCATCTGATATCGAAATTCTCGGCGCAGCCGCACACATCGTGACGTCACCACCACAACCGCCTCAAACAAGCCAAAATCGGGATGCGGTGCCGTTGGGTTTAAGCTAAAGTCCTAACGAACATTCACGTGGAGTCACGATCATGACTAGCGAAATTGCAACCCTGGGCGCCGGTTGCTTCTGGTGTACCGAAGCCGTGTTCCAGGAGGTCAAGGGTGTCGTTTCCGTAGTGTCCGGCTACAGTGGCGGCCAGGTCCCCGATCCGACTTACGAGCAGATTTGCGAAGGCACCACCGGCCATGCCGAAGTCGTGCGGGTGAGCTTCGATCCGGACGTAATCGGTTACCGTGAGCTGCTGGAAATATTTTTTACGATTCACGATCCGACCACCCTGGATCGCCAGGGCAATGACGTCGGCACACAATACCGCTCGGTGATCTATTACCATTCGCCGCAGCAGCAGGCCACGGCCAAGGCAGTGCTCGCCGAGATGGCGCTGGTCTGGGACGCGCCACTAGTCACGGAACTTAGCCCGGCCGAAACCTTTTATGTGGCCGAGACCTATCACCAGAACTACTTCCGGCAAAATCCGCTGCAAGGCTACTGCGCCTTCGTGGTCGCGCCGAAGGTCGCCAAGTTCCGCAAGACCTTCACCGACCGCGCCGCTGCAGAACCAGCTTCACCAGGCTAACCTGGCTTCATCAGGCGCTCCTGGCCGACCATGTCGCATTGGTCTGACAGACGAAACGTTGGATCAGGGTTGCAGCCTCTGGCGCACCCAGCGTCCCTCCGGCTGCAGTGCGTAGGCGATCCGGTCATGCAGGCGCGAGCGCCGTCCTTGCCAGAATTCGATGTAGTCCGGTATCAGCCGATAGCCGCCCCAATGCTGCGGCCGTTGCGGATTGCTGCCCTGTTCCTGTTCGGACCGGGTGAATTGCGCTTCCAGCGCGGTGCGGTCGGCCACCACTTCGCTCTGCTCGGAGGCGATCGCGCCGATCCTGCTGCCTAACGGACGGCTGTGGAAATACGCATCGCTTTCTTCTGCCGAAACCTGGATCACGCTGCCCTCGATGCGCACCTGGCGCTCCAGCTCGACCCAGTGGAACAGCAGCGCCGCATGTGGATTGGCCTGCAGGTCCTTGCCCTTGCGGCTGGCATAGTTGGTATACCAGGTGAAGCCGCGCTGGTCGAATTCCTTGATCAACACGATGCGCGACGATGGCCGCTGGTTGGCGCCGACGGTGGCAAGGCTCATTGAATTCGCTTCCGGCACCTTGGCCATGATCGCTTCGTCGAACCATTTTGCGAACTGTGAAATCGGGTCGGCCAGGACGTCGTTTTCCGACAGGCTGGCGTGGCTGTAATCCTTGCGTAAGCTGGCAATCGACATGTCAGGCTCCAACCGTTGCGGTACCGTCCGGAATCGGCAGACCGCGCCGGCGCCGCATTGCATTTCCCAGCAACTGCATGCGGGCAGGATCGAGCAGGCGTTTTGCCATCGTCGCGATGTGGGTTTCCTCCGTGTCCATGTGCGCGGCATAAAGAATCGAGAATTGCTTGACGCGTTCCAGGTCGAGTTCGGCGGACTGCGCCAGTGCGATCTGATTCAGCTGAGACTGCAGGATTTCCCATGTGCTCGCCATGTCGCGGTGCTCCGTCATCAGCACCGGAATCATCAGGTCGAGCAATGCGGCATCGGCATCGCGCGCGCTGGCCCGCAACATCGGAATCAGGTCTTCCTCTTCATCGGCATGATGCATGGGTGCCGCCTGATCGAAGTATCGTACGATCGACGCTGCGCCTTGTTGCGCCTCAAGGTCGGCACCGTGCTGTGCCAGGTGCGCCGGCAGGGCCTCGAGCGAGCGCAGCGCCTTGCGGATGCGGTCGTGACAATGCTTGAGCGCGCCGATCGGCTGGCTGAAATCGGGTCCTGCGGACGATGGGATGGTGCTGTGCATGTGAATCCTCGTGTGCTGCGAATGAAATTTTGTATCCATGTGAAATCAACGGCGGGCCTGACGCCACGCCGCTGGAATGCCGGTGCCGATGATGGCCCCGACGCACCAGAAGACCGGGGCCAGGCCAACGGCCGCGCCGGCGGCGCCGAAAGCGAGCGGCAATAGAACCTGCGACGCATTGCTGATTGTGACACGAATGCCGATGGCTTCACCGGCGCGCCCCACGGGTGCATGCAGATGCAGCAGCGCCAGCATGTTCGGCTGGCTCGAGCCGAGCGCAACGCCCAGCACGATGCTGACTGCCACCAGGCCGCCGGCGCTGGTCATCAACGGGAACAGCCCATAGCAGAGCACCGCCGTACACAGCGCGCCGGTCATGATCTGCCATGCCGAAAACCAGCGCGCCATCCACTGCATCCCCAGGCGCACGACCAGCGTCGCCAGGGCGAACGACCCGAGGATCAGGCCAATGGTGGAGGCGGTGAAGCCGAGCTGGGTGCCATGGATCGGCATGACGAAGGTGTACAGGTCCCATGCCGCGCCCAGCAGGAGACCGACCAGGTAGATGCGCCGCAGCGCAGGATCCAGCAACAGGTTCAGGGCGCTGCCGGTGGATGCCGCAGCCGCTGGCGGCAGATCGATGCGTTGCAGCCGGCCGCACCAGGCCAGGGTCAGCGCCAGCAACGGAAAGACCGCCAGCACGGCGAATGCGACACCATGCCGGCTGTGGTCGATCACCATGCCCGCGATCACCGGTCCGGAAAAGCTGGAAATCGAATATCCGGTGCCGAGCCAGCTGAAATGCGAGGAGCGGTTGGCAGCGGTGCTGATGGCGCCGACCGCATGCAGCGACGCCACGTGCAGCGCCAGGAAACCGGCGCCGATCAGAATCACGGTCGGATACAAGATCGCCACGCCGTCGAACAGTCGCGGCAGCGCACAGCCGACTGCCATCACCGTCGCCCCCCACGCGATCGGCTGCAGGATGCCGATCCGATCCACCAGGCGGCCGACGGAGACGGCAAACATCATCGGAAAAAAGGAGAAAAGCGCGATCAGCATGCCGATCTCGGCGCGCGAGGCATGCATCGACAGCGCATACAGCGTCGTCGTGACACGGCAACCGGTCAGAGCGATGTGGCCGACGACGGCAATCAAAATCAACAGGAACAGCGGCGGCAGGCGATGCACGGGATAGCGGCGAAGGGCGGTCGAGGACGGCGAAACATTATTTTAGGGCAAAAATAGAACAGGCAGTCCGTTAAAATGGCGCCATGAAACCACCGGTTGCCAATTCATCCGTCACGCTGTCCGCGGCCACCTGCACGGCATCTGTCACCTCCGCGCCATCACCC
>JAYUWF010000336.1:0-10836 GCA_043753685.1 Herminiimonas sp. | reverse complement strand
GTCGCATCGGCACCGACGATCATTTGCGTGCTCTGGCCGGCGGGTGCGAACTTCGGCGCTTTCGGTTCCTCGGCTTTTTCATCGAGCTTCCTTCGGATGCCGCCCATGGCCATCTTGATGACGTGCAGGTTCTTTTCCGGCGCCAGGCGGTCGATGCTGTCCTGGGTCGGCAATTCGATGTTGCAGCTGAGGCGATCGGCGTACTTGCCGGCTTCGGCGATCAGCTCGGGATCCGCGTCCGGAATGGTCTTCAAGTGGATGTAACCGCGGAAGTTGTGGACTTCGCGCAGCTGACGCGCCACCTGCACCAGCTGATCCATGGTGTAATTCGAGGACTGGATCACGCCGGAGCTCAGGAACAAGCCGTCGATGTAATTGCGCAGGTAAAAGTCCACCGTCAGCTTGACCACTTCGTCGACATTGAAACGGGCGCGCGGCACGTTGCTGCTGCGCCGGTTGACGCAGTACTGGCAATCGTAGACGCAGAAATTCGTCAGCAAGATCTTCAGCAATGAAATGCAGCGGCCGTCCGGCGTGTAGCTGTGGCAAATGCCGTTGCCGTTGGTGGCGCCGATGCCGTCCTTGCCGAGCGAAGAACGCTTGGGTGCGCCGCTGCTCGCGCACGAGGCATCGTACTTGGCCGCGTCGGCCAGGATTTCCAGCTTGTCGTTCAATTCCATGGCATTTGCCCTTTTTTCGGCTGGTGTCACATACTGTGGTTATATACAGTATATTACGCCGAATCAGGGTTTCCTGCTGACGCTATGATATGGCCGATTCCCCGCTTTTAGGGGTGGCCTGCGCAGTGAGCGGCATATAATGGACGCATGCAAAATCTTCTTCACAATCTCAATCCGGAACAACTCGCGGCAGTCACCTTGCCGGTCCAACCAGCACTGATCCTTGCCGGCGCCGGCTCCGGCAAGACCCGGGTGCTGACCACCCGCATCGCCTGGCTGATCCAGACCGGACAAGTGTCGCCGGCCGGCATCCTGGCAGTGACTTTCACGAACAAGGCGTCGAAGGAAATGATGACGCGCCTGTCCGCCATGCTGCCCATCAGTACCCGCGGCATGTGGATCGGCACCTTCCACGGCTTGTGCAACCGGCTGCTGCGCGCGCATCACCGCGACGCTGCCTTGCCGCAGACGTTTCAGATCCTCGATTCGCAGGATCAGCTGTCGATGATCAAGCGCCTTCTGAAGGCCAACAACATCGATGACGAGAAGTATCCGCCGCGCACCCTGATGTACTTCATCAATGGCGCCAAGGACCAGGGCTTGCGCGCCAAGGATGTCGAGGCGCATGACGAATTCAACCGCAAGATGGTCGAACTGTACGACCTGTACGACAACCAGTGCCAGCGCGAAGGCGTGGTCGATTTCGCCGAATTGCTGTTGCGTTGCTATGAACTGCTGTCGCGCAACCAGCCGTTGCGCGAGCATTATCAAGGCCGCTTCCGGCATGTGCTGGTCGACGAGTTCCAGGACACGAATACGCGGCAGTACAACTGGTTGAAGCTCATGGCGGGCGCTGGTGGCAAGGGCGGGGGCGCCGTCTTTGCCGTCGGCGACGATGACCAGAGCATCTATGCGTTCCGCGGTGCGAACGTCGGCAACATGGCGTCCTTCGAACGCGAATTCCATGTCGAGAACCTGATCAAGCTGGAGCAGAACTACCGCTCGCATGGCCACATTCTCGACACCGCCAACACTCTCATTGCCAACAACAGCAAGCGCCTGGGCAAGAACCTGCGCACCGACGCCGGCCATGGCGAGCCGGTCCGC
Source organism: Herminiimonas sp. (assembly GCA_043753685.1). Taxonomy (GTDB): domain Bacteria; phylum Pseudomonadota; class Gammaproteobacteria; order Burkholderiales; family Burkholderiaceae_D; genus JANXSS01. The sequence continues at coordinate 9,049 of JAYUWF010000336.1, read as the reverse complement.
ATCTGCGAATCGAGCAGCGACCTGCTGGAAGCGCAATGGATCATCGAGGAATCAAAAAGCCTGATCGCCGACGGCGCCGCCAGAAGCGAGATCGCGGTGCTGTACCGCTCGAATGCGCAGTCGCGGGTCATCGAACATGCGCTGTTCTCGGCCGGCATTCCCTATCGCGTGTACGGTGGCCAACGCTTTTTCGAGCGGGCCGAAGTCAAGCATGCGATCGCCTACCTGCAGCTGATGGACAATCCGCACAACGATTCGGCCTTCCTGCGGGTGGTGAACTTTCCGACCCGCGGCATCGGCGCGCGCTCGCTGGAGCATCTCCAGGATGCGGCGCGCCAGTATGCGATTTCGCTGTATGCAGCCGTGCCTTACGTCTCCGGCAAGGCCGGCACGGCGCTGGGCGCCTTCGTCAAGATGATCGAGCAGACCCGCTTCGAAACGCAGCCGCTGGCGTTGCCGGAAATGGTCAACGTCGTCATCGAAGCGAGCGGCTTGCTGGCGCACTACCGCACCGAAAAGGAAGGCGCCGACCGGATCGAGAATCTGGAGCAGATCGTCAGCGCCGCCACCCTGTTCGTCAACGAAGAAGGTTTCGGGCACGATGCGCCAGCCTATCTCGGCCCGCGCAGCGATCCTGCTGCAGGGCCTGCACTCACCACCGAGGCAGGTGTCGAGATTCTGGATGCGGATGCGCCGATGGTGGCCGTGATGTCGCCGCTGTCGGCCTTCCTTTCCCACGCCTCGCTGGAAGCGGGCGACAACCAGGCGCAGGCCGGTCAGGATGCGATGCAATTGATGACGGTGCACTCGGCCAAGGGACTCGAATTCGATGCCGTGTTCATCACCGGCCTGGAAGAGGGTCTTTTCCCGCACGAGAACAGTGCCAAGGAAGATGGCGGCGTCGAGGAAGAGCGGCGCCTGATGTATGTGGCAATCACGCGGGCCCGGCGGCGCCTGTACATGAGCTTTTCGCAAACGCGCATGTTGCACGGCCAGACCCGCTACAACATCAAGTCACGCTTTTTCGATGAACTGCCGGAAGCGGCCCTGAAATGGCTGTCGCCACGGGTGCAGCAGCAAGCGCACTGGTTCGCCCATCCGAAGGCGGCCTGGGATGAAATGCCCGGCGTGCCGTCGGCGAACAATGCGATCGCCCAGAAGCTGCGCCAGGCCGGACCCGGCTGGCGCATCGGCGAATCGGTGAGTCATTTGAAGTTCGGGGAAGGCGTGATCGTCGACATCGAAGGCGGCACCGGCAACGCCCGCGCGCACATCAACTTCGGCCGCCACGGCATGAAGCTGCTGGACCTGTCGATTGCAAAGCTGGAACGGGTGGCATCGGCCTGAATCCGGCCGGAGCGAACCTGAACGTTCAAGGCCCGACAACCGGCGGCGGCCCGATCGGAATCGGCCGCCCGCCGTCATCGCCATCATTGCCGCCACCATCCTCGTCGCTACCGGCATCAGTGTCGTCCTCCGCAGGCGGTGGCGCTTCCGGCTTGAAGATCGTCACATAGGTCGGATAGAACGAGCAATACAGGATAGCCGTCAGGATCAGCGACACCGGCAGCAACAGCATCAGCGACACCAGCGAACTGCCGAAGATCAGGGCAACGATGGTGGAGAGGATCGACGGCACCAGCACCCCCATGACGAACCAGGCCAGCGTGTAGACGATGAAGGCGCGCGCGGCGCGCACGACGGCAAAGAAGCTGTAGAAGATCGCCTTGAAGACACCCATGTCCTGCCATGCCACCAGCGGCGCCGCAAACCAGAAGCACATGCCGAACGGCAGATAGACCAGGGCCGCGACCAGCATGCCGCGCGCCCAGCTGGTTTTTGCCAGCGCGACCGGGTCGGCACCGCCATGCTGCGTCATCATCCGGAAGAATGCGCCATCGTCGGCCAGGGTCGATGCCGATACCGCCAGCAGGATCGCCAGCATATACAGCGCGCCCAGCACCAGCAGGCGCGGGAAGGCCGGCGAGCGGAAACCGACCAGCAGCAGATTCGGATACACGCGCTTGCCTTCCTCCACCTGCACGCAGGCCTGCAGGAAGGCGATCGAAAACACCGGCACCAGCAGCAGCGGCAGGATCTGTCCGATGATCGGCAACAGGCCGACGGCCAGCATCAGGAAGAGGTAGCTCAGGAACAGGGTCGAGATTTCGGCCGGCTGGCGGCGAAACAGGCCGAAGCCGCGCTTGAACCAGATCCAGCCGGAGGCTGCGGGGATTGTTTGCATGTGGCGCTTAAGTTGACAAGGTCAGTGGCGAAGTGGGTTCTGAGTCGGTTGCTCACGCGTCTACACGGTCGGCGGGAGCGCCGGCGCCGCATGTGCCAGACGCTGGCGCAGGATCCGCTCGAAGTGGGTCGGATCGTGCGGCGTGAGCATTTCCGCATCGCGCGGCAAATGGAAATCATACAGCCGCGAGAGCCAGAAACGCAGGGCCGCGGCACGCAGCATCGGTTGCCAGGCATCGGCTTCGGCGGCTGTGAAGGGGCGCTCGGCTGCGTACGCGTCGAGCAGCGCGCGCACCCGCGGTACGTCCAGCACGCCGGTAGCGAGGTCGATGCACCAGTCGTTGACCGTCACGGCCACATCGAACAGCCAGGTATCGCATCCGGCGAAATAGAAATCGAAGAAACCGGTCAGGCGCTGGCCGTCGAACATGACATTGTTGCGGAACAGGTCGGCATGGATCGGCCCCGTCGGCAGGCTGCGGGCGCCGTCTGTTGCGGCCTGCTCGGTCTGGAAGGCGATTTCACTGCGCAGCAACGCGCCGAGTTTGGCCGACAGGTGCGGCAAGACCACTGGCGCAGTGGCCTGCCACCAGTCCAGGCCGCGCAGGTTCGGCTGACGGATACCGAAATCCTGTGCCGCCAGGTGCATCTTCGCCAGCATGGTGCCGACCGCTCCGCAATGTGCCGGCGCCGGCGCCATCTGGCAGGCGCCTTCCAGCTTGGTCACGATCGAGGCCGGCTTGCCGTGCAAGGCATGCAGGATCGCACCCTCCGCATCGGCCACCGGCGCCGGCACCAGCACGCCGCGCTCGGCCAGATGGCGCATCAAGTGCAGATAGAACGGCAATTGCTCGAAACTCAGGTTTTCGAAAATCGTGAGGACGAACTCGCCGGCTTCCGTGGTCAGGAAAAAATTGCTGTTTTCAATGCCCGAAGAAATGCCGTCGACCGCCAGCACACGGCCCAGTGGAAACCGGGTGATCCAGGGCGCCAGGTCGGCAACGGTAACAGGAGTAAAGACTGCCATGGCAGAGGTCGGTCGAGAGTGGAAGGGAGGGTGAGAAGCGGTCCGTGGTCCGGTCCCGGAGTTTAACCGAGCCGGCGCTCGAAAATCGATTTCCGTACGCTGCAAGGAATCGGCGGGCGAAACCGCAGGTGTGGCACGGCCAGGACGGCAATCGCGCTACGCCAGCGTCGCCAGCACGGCGCGGGCGGGCCGCCATCCCCGGAAGCAGCCTGCCGCATACGGCATCGTTCGCCTGGCGAGCGAGGCTGGCGCAAACCGGCTCAGTTCTTGGCGGGTGCCGGTTCCAGCACCTGCGGCACCGGTACATCGTCTTTCGGTGGAACCTTCTTGCGGCCGAGATCGAATTCCTTGACCTTGAACTGGGCAGCGCGGTTGCCGCTGCTTTGCTGGTCGCCCGGTATGGCATTGCCGACCTGGTTGTTCGGACGGACGTAATAGGTGGTCGAACCGGTCTTGACTTCGGTCTCGGTCACGCGGCCGGCGTTGTCGCGCTGGTCGGCGGTGCCGCGTTCCGGCCCGGAGGGACGCACCGTGATGCCCGGATCCTGGCCTTCCTCGAGTTTTTGCAACGGCGCCGGGGGTGCGTCGCTCGGCACCGGCGGCCGCACGGCTGGCGCACCGGGTTTGGGCGCAGCAGGAGCGGTCTGGGTCTGTGCGGAGGCTGGAGCCAGCGCCAGCGGCATCGACAGCAGCGCGATCAGGACAGCATCGCGGACGAGGCCGCCGCGGCATGCAAGTGAGGGGAAAGTCATGATGGTCGTACCCAAGGTGAGAGGGACGCACCGAGTGCGGCGCGCGTGCTTTCATTGTAACAAACCGGGGTCATCACGCTGCGCGCTGTGTGCAGGCAAGGGCGCAGGGGCCAGCGCATCCTGTCACGCCGGGCCATAGGCTCTGAAAGTCGACATTGCAAGCGGGCAGCATGCGCCAAACCAGTCTGCAAACTCTGCGATAATCCCCAACGTTCAACGCCTGCCGAGCACGGTCGTTCAACGCTTGGCTTGCTCACTTTTTTCTGAAAATTTCCATGAACAAAACCCTGTTGCTGGTCGACGGTTCGAGCTACCTGTATCGCGCCTTTCACGCCATGCCGGACCTGCGCAATGCCGCCGGCGCACCCACCGGCGCCATCTACGGCATGATCAACATGCTGCGCCGGCTGCGCATGGATTACCCGGCGGCCTACATCGCCTGCGTGTTCGATGCCAAGGGCAAGACCTTTCGGGATGACCTGTATCCCGAATACAAGGCGCAACGCGCCTCGATGCCGGAGGACCTGTCGAAACAGATCGAGCCGATCCACGAAGCGGTGCGCGCCATGGGCTGGCCGATCCTGATGATCGAAGGGGTGGAGGCCGACGACGTCATCGGTACCCTGGCCGTGCAGGCGGTCACGCACGGCATGCAGACCGTGATTTCGACCGGCGACAAGGACCTGGCGCAACTGGTCAATGACCACGTCACGCTGATCAACACGATGAGCAATGAAAAGCTCGATCACGCCGGCGTGGTCGCCAAGTTCGGCGTGCCGCCGGAGCGCATCGTCGATTACCTGACCCTGGTGGGCGACACCGTCGACAACGTGCCGGGCGTGCCGAAGGTCGGCCCGAAGACCGCCGTCAAGTGGTTGACGCAATACGAAACCCTGGACGGCATCATCGCCAACGCTGCGTCCATCGGCGGCGCGGTCGGCGAAAACCTGCGCGGCGCGCTCGACTGGCTGCCGCAGGCGAAGGTATTGATCACGGTAAAGACCGACTGCGATCTGTCGGCGCACATGGTCTCCATTCCCGAATCGCTGACGCAAAAGCCGGAAAACCGCGACGACATGATCGCGTTCTTTGCACGCAACGGTTTCAAGTCATGGCTGCGCGAGCTGAGCGCCGAAGCTGCCGCCGGCGTTACCGGTGCAGCCGCGGCTTCAGCGGATGCGGGGGGCACCGGCGCCGGCCAGGGCGCCCTGTTCGCCGAAGCCAAGCCGCCGATCGAAACCCATTACGAAACAGTGTTGACCGACGCCCAGCTCAATGCCTGGCTGGCGACCATCGACACCGCCGTCGTGACCTCGGTCGATACCGAGACCACCTCGCTCGATCCGTTGCAGGCGCAACTGGTCGGCATTTCCCTGTGCTGCGTGCCGGGCACGGCAGCCTACATTCCGGTGGCCCACAGTTACCAGGATGCGCCGGTACAGCTCTCGCGCGAACACGTGCTGGGAAAACTGAAATCCTGGCTGGAAGATCCGAGCAAGCAGAAACTGGGCCAGCACCTTAAATACGACAGCCACATCTTTGCCAACCACGGCGTGAATCTGCGCGGCATCGTGCACGACACGCTGCTCGAATCCTATGTGTTCGAGTCGCACAAGAGTCACGACATGGATAGCCTGGCGTTGCGGCATCTGAATCGCAAGACGATCACCTTTGCCGAGGTCTGCGGCAAGGGCGCATCCCAGATCTGCTTCGACCAGGTCGAGATTTCACGTGCCACCGAATATGCGGCCGAGGATGCCGACGTCACGCTCCAACTGCATCATGCGATGTGGCCGAACATCGAGGGCGATCCGAAGCTGACCTTCGTGTACGAAAAGATCGAGTTGCCGACCGCGGTAGTACTGCAAAAGATCGAACGCAACGGCGTGCTGGTCGATGCGGCATTGCTGGGCGTGCAGTCGCATGAACTGGGCCGGCGGATGCTGGAGATCGAGCGCACCGCCTATGAACTGGCGGGACAGCCCTTCAACCTGAATTCACCGAAACAGATCGGCGAAATCTTTTTCGAGAAGCTGAAACTGCCGGTGGTGAAAAAAACGCCCTCCGGCACACCATCGACCGATGAAGAAGTGCTGCAGAAGCTGGCCGAAGATTACCCGCTGCCGAAGGTCTTGCTCGAATACCGCGGCCTGTCGAAACTGAAATCGACCTACACCGACAAGCTGCCGAAGATGCTCGATCCCGATACCGGCCGCGTGCACACGAATTATGCGCAGGCAGTGGCGATCACCGGCAGACTGGCATCGAACGAGCCGAACCTGCAGAACATTCCGATTCGCAGCGTCGAAGGACGGCGCATCCGCGAAGCCTTCATCGCCGGACCGGGCAACGTGATCGTCTCGGCCGACTATTCTCAGATCGAGCTGCGGATCATGGCGCATCTGTCGGAGGATGAAAACATGTTGCGCGCCTTTGCCGAAGGCGAAGACATTCACCGTGCAACCGCTGCCGAAATCTTCGCGGTGCCACCTGCAGAGGTCAGCAGCGAACAGCGGCGCTACGCCAAGGTCATCAATTTCGGCCTGATCTACGGCATGAGCGCATTCGGCCTGGCCGGCAACCTCAACATCGAGCGCAGCGCGGCGCAGAACTACATCGACAAATACTTCATGAATTTTTCAGGCGTGAAAAAATTCATGGAACGCACGCGGCTGCAGGCAAGGGCGCATGGCTACGTCGAAACGGTATTCGGCCGTCGCCTGTGGCTGCCCGAAATCAATTCGCCGAACGGCCCGCGCCGCCAGGGCGCCGAACGTGCGGCCATCAACGCGCCGATGCAGGGCACTGCCGCCGACCTGATCAAGCTGTCGATGGTGGCGGTGCAGGATTGGCTGGAGGCCGAGAAGTTGAAGACCCTGATGGTCATGCAGGTGCACGACGAACTGGTGCTGGAAGTGCCGGAAGAGGAGCTGGCGCTGGTGCGGGTCAAGCTGCCGGAATTGATGGCCGGTGTGGCGACGCTGAAGGTGCCGCTGACGGCCGAAGTCGGCGTTGGCCCAAACTGGGACAAGGCACACTGACAGGGCCGGGTGAGGGCGGGTAGGGGCGGTCGGAAGCAACGAGCGGCATTGTATTTCCGATTGCCAGCATGTCACGCAAGACTTTATTCTTGGGTATGATCCTGAGGGCATTTATTTTAAGCAGGAAATTTAGCCTGCACCGCCTTTCAAATCAATTACCCGGGAGACAAGCATGCGCGACGATAGTGACTTCAAACAGGATTTCGACAGCCTGGTCGGAACTTCAAACTCGGCGGATGGCGTGAACCGACGCGGTTTCATCAAGGCTGCCCTGGGCACCGGCTTTGCCGCCGCCGTGCTGCCGGTCTGCGCCCAGAGCGTGATCAAGACCGATAGCGTGGGACTGACCGCCGGCGAAATCATTTTGACGGTGGAGGGCCAGAAGGTGCCGGTCTACCGCGCCCAGCCGGAAGGCAAGACCGGTTTGCCGGTGGTGCTGGTGGTATCCGAAATCTTTGGCGTGCATGAACATATTGCCGATGTGGCGCGTCGTTTTGCCAAGCTGGGTTATCTGGCGCTGGCGCCGGACCTGTTCGTGCGCGAGGGCGACCCGATGAAATACGGCACGATTGCCGAACTCTACAAGGAAGTCATTTCCAAGGTACCGGATGCCCAGGTCATGACCGATCTGGACGCCTGCGTGGCGTATGCCAAGGGCAATGGCGGCAATACCGACAAGCTGGCGATAACCGGTTTCTGCTGGGGTGGCCGCATCACCTGGATGTACGCTGCGCACAATCCGAACGTCAAGGCCGGGGCTGCCTGGTACGGCCGGCTGGTGGGCGACAAGTCGGCGCTCACGCCAAGCCATCCGGTGGACATCGCGCCGACCTTGAAGGGCGCGGTGCTGGGCCTGTACGGCGCCAAGGACGAAGGCATTCCACAGACCAGCGTGGAGCTGATGAAGGCGGCGCTGGCCAAGGGCAGCAGCAAGTCGGAGATCATGGTCTATCCGAATTCGGCGCATGGTTTTCATGCCGATTACCGCGCCGGTTACAACGAAGTCGATGCCAAGGACGGGTTTGCCCGAGCCCTGGCCTGGTTCAAGTCGCGCGGCGTGGCGTGATGCAGGGACTTGCCCGGAATTGAGTCCGGGCCGGCGACTGGCCACTTGATGCCGACGGCACAGGTTGGCGGCGTTTGCCGAAAGCAGGGTCGCATGGTGTAACCTGCGCCCTTGCCGTAACCATAACGAGATTCAAAATTAACTCCACCCTGGTATCCATCCTGCTGGCCACCACGATTGCTGGCGTGGTCAGCATTTCGGCGGCGGCCGTCTTTTCCTTTTCGCTGTTGTCGAAAATGGTCGAGCGGATGGTCAGCCTGTCGGTCGGCATCCTGCTATCGACCTCGCTGCTGCACGCGCTGCCTGCGGCATTCGAATCGAAGGCCGATACCCATACCCTGTTCGCCACGCTGCTGGCGGGTTTGCTCGGCTTCTTCCTGCTGGAAAAATTCGCCATCCTGCGGCATTCGCATCATCACGAAGGCGATGGACATGCGCACGGGCATGGGCACGATGCGCGAGAAGCGGGAAAAGCCGGTTGGATGATCCTGGTCGGCGACGGGCTGCATAATTTTACGGATGGCATCCTGATTGCGGCGGCATTCCTGGCCAATCCGAAGCTGGGGCTGGTGACCGGGCTGGCGATCATCGCGCATGAAATTCCGCAGGAGATCGGTGACTTTATCGTGCTGCTCAATGCCGGGTTCACACGGACGCGGGCGTATGTCTACAACCTGATCTGCAGCCTGATGTCGGTGATCGGCGGCGTGTTGGGTTACGTCATGCTCGATCGCGGCATGTCGTGGATTCCGTATGTGCTGGTGTTTGCTTCGTCGGGCTTCATCTATATCGCGGTGAGCGACCTGATGCCGCAGATGCAGCGGCGGGCGACGTTGAAGGAAACGATTCCGCAGATTTTACTGGTGGGGTTGGGGGTGGTGATTGTGCTGGGGTTGACGGGGCATGCGCACTGAGAGGT
>JAYUWF010000335.1:0-3588 GCA_043753685.1 Herminiimonas sp. | reverse complement strand
ACGGCTTCCGGATTTCCGGCAATGTGCTGGTGATGCTGGGCCTGGGGGCACTGAAGACGGTGCTGGTGCCGTTGATTGCCATGTGGCTGTTGCTGCCTTTGATGATTTTGACAGCATTATTATGCATTGGTCTGGTTTCCATGCCGTTGATCGTCAAGCACGTCGGCAAGCGTCATTTTCCTGAGTTGGAAGCACGTAAGGGAGGCTCATTTTGGGGCAGCCTGTGGATGTCGGTCTCATCGTTTGGCATCTTCGTGCTTTTGTGGCTGCTGACCTTGCCGCTGTCACTGGTGCCGCCGCTGACTTTCATTATTCTGACTACATTGTGGGGCTGGCTGACTTATCGCGTGATGGCTTACGATGCGCTGGCTGATTACGCCGATGCAAAGGAACGCCAGGCTATCTTGCGCATCCACCGCTGGCCTTTGCTCACGATCGGCGCAGTGAGCGGTGCAATGGGTGCTGCTCCAACTTTGCTATGGCTGGGCGGTGCATTGTCCGTAATTTTTTTTCCGCTGCTGGCTGCCGCTTCGATCTGGCTGTATGTGCTGGTGTTTGTGTTCACCGGTTTGTGGTTCCAGTATTATTGCCTTGCGGCGCTGCAAAAATACAGAGCCGCCGATATTGCAGGCAGCCAGTCGCCGCAAATCATGCCCATAAATATTAACTAATATCGATTCTTTCATCCTAAGAGACTCAAAACATGGCTATCGGACTCATTATCATCGGCGACGAAATTCTGTCAGGCAAGCGAGTTGACAAGCATTTCCATAAAGTGGTCGAACTGCTGTCGGCGCGCGGATTGCAACTGGGCTGGGCTGAATATGTCGGCGACCACCGTGCCCGTATTACTGCCACCTTGTGCCGCACGTTTGCCAGCAGCGATATTGTTTTTTGTTGTGGTGGCATCGGCGCCACGCCAGACGACCACACCCGTCAGTGCGCTGCTGCCGCACTGGGTCTGCCGCTGGTGTTGCATCCACAGGCAAAAGCGAAAATTCAAGAGCGCATTACGGAGATGGCGTTTGAAGCGGGAACTGCGCCAGACCTGAGTTCGCCGGAGCATTTGCAGCGCTTGAAAATGGGTGAGTTTCCACAAGGCGCCAGAATTATTCCCAATCCGTTCAATAAAATTCCCGGATTTTCATTTGAGCAGCACCATTTCGTCCCCGGATTTCCGGTGATGGTCGGCCCCATGATTGAATTGGTACTGGATACCGAGTATTCGCACTTATTTCACCGGGAAGCGCGGCTGGAAAAATCGATGCTGGTATTTGACGCAATGGAATCGAACTTGACGCCGCTCATGGAAGAAATTGAAGCTGAATTTACCTTGATCAAGGTATTTAGCCTGCCCAGCGTGGGCGATGCCCAAACCCGTCGGCATATCGAGCTTGGCGTAAAAGGCGAGCCGGTACAGGTTGAAGCCGCATTTGCAAAAATGCAAGATGGCCTCAAGGCGCTCGGCGTGAATTTGTTGCAGCAGAACTGAGCGACATCAAGCCGGTTCAGGCTGCTCCACTGTGGGCCTGCCGGCAGGGGCAGCGTTCGTTCACAGGGCACCGGTGCTCGGCTTTACATCCCGCTTCACACTCCGCTGTACAGTTTTTAACCTGCCTTACCTTATTTGTTAACGCTGCCAAAGGCAGACCCATCATGCAAAACGAACACTTTATCGCCGGCAAAGATGCCTCGCTTGAATTTTCCATTCAGTCCATGCAGGAAAAACTGCTGTCACGCGGTTTTCATATCGAAGAACGCTCCTGGCTGAACCCGATCGAGGGGGTTTGGTCGGTGCATACCCGCGACCGCGACTGTCCGCTGATGTTTACCAACGGCAAAGGCGCATCTGAGCAGGCTGCACGCGCCAGCGCACTAGGCGAGTTTTTCGAGCGACTGTCCTGCAATTATTTCTGGACTCACTATTATCTGGGCGAAAAAAATGCCAACGCGGCGTTTACCCATTACCCGCAAGAGCGCTGGTTTGCGCTGGAGATGGATGAAGACATTTGGCCGCAGGAGCTGTTGACGCCCAAATTGCAGCAGTTCTACAACCCGGAGGGCAGCATCGCCGCCGAGTTGCTGGTCGATTACAACTCCGGCAATGCCGAGCGCGGCATCTGTGCGATTCCGTATGTGCGCCAACGCGATGGTGTCACGGTCTGGTTCCCGGTCAATATCATTGGTAATCTGTATGTCAGCAACGGCATGTCGGCCGGCAATACCCAGGCCGAAGCGCGCACCCAGGCGCTGTCTGAGATTTTTGGGCGCGACGTCAAATTTCGCATTATCCGCGAAGGCATCTGCCTGCCGGACGTGCCGGAAGAAGTAATCAACCGCTACCCGCGCATTGCAGCCGGCATCCGCGATCTGCGTGCTGCCGGCTTTGGCATACTGGTCAAAGACGCTTCGCTCGGCGGCCAATATCCGGTCATGAATGTAACGTTGCTCAATCCAAACGACCAAGGCTGCTTCTCTAGTTTCGGCGCGCATCCGCGCTTCGAGGTTGCACTTGAACGTGCCTTGACCGAGTTGCTGCAAGGCCGCGCATTGTCGTCGCTGGACGGTTTCCCTGAGCCGGGCTTCGATCTGGAAGAAATCGCCCACTCGCAAAACCTGGAAATCCACTTCGTCGATTCGAGCGGCATCATCAGCTGGAATTTCCTGAAAGACACGCCGGATTTCGCTTTCCATGACTGGAATTTCGGCAACACTACCGCCGAAGATTACGCCTGGTCGATCGCCAAAATTCACGACATGCAGCACGATATTTACATTGCCGACTTCACCCATCTGGGCGGCTACGGCTGCCGCATTCTGGTGCCCGGCATGTCCGACATCTATCCGGTTGAAGACTTGGAATGGGATAACAGCAGCGTTGGCAATGCGATCCGTGAGCCGATTCTGCATCTGCAGGAACTCGACGATGAAGAATGTGCCGACTTGCTCAGTACGCTTAACGACCTCGGACTGGCCGAGCAGCGCCCAGTCGCTGCCATAATCGGCTTGGCTGCCGATGCCGCTTCGCTATGGAAGGAATTGCGCATCGGCGAGTTGAAAACTTTGTTGGCGCTGGCGATTGGCGACACTGAAGCGATTCGCGAAGGCTGCGATTGGATCCGCAATTTCAATCAATTGAACGAAGGCCGGCAGCGCGTCTATCGCTGCATCGAAAGCCTGATCGGGCTGGAAGACAGTGCGCCGTTCGAGTCTGCATTGCAGAGCTTGTACGGTGCTGAAACTCTGGCGCAGGCCAAAGCCTTGCTGGGCAGGGAAGATCGTTTTTACGGTCTGCAAACTTTGGGCATGAATCTGGATGGTTGCGAGATGCACCAGCAACTGCTGGCGGCCTACGACAAGGTGCAGTTGGCCAAACAAGCGGCGGTTGCATAAGGTTATGAGCAAATTGACCCTGGACCGCATCCTGCAATCGCAAGGCTTTGGCACCCGCAAATGGTGCCGCACGTTGATTGCCGATGGCGAAGTCGGCATCAATGGCGCCGCGGTGACCGACCATCGGGCTCAGATCGAGACCGATGGCCTGGAGTTGACCGTTTTCGACGAAGTCTGGCCGTACCGCGAGCATGT
>JAYUWF010000334.1:0-10860 GCA_043753685.1 Herminiimonas sp. | reverse complement strand
TTTTCAAAGGCACCGATGCTGGTGACCAGCAAGCCGCTGGCGCCATCCGGACGCAGCGCGATGTCGATGTCGAACAGGATGCCGGCTGCGGTGTGGCTGGTCATCCAGGTGATGAAGCGTTGCGCCAGGCGCGCATACAGCGCCGGCGCATCCTGGTCTTCGTCGTCGTACAGGAACACCAGGTCGAGGTCGGAGGCATAACCGAGTTCCTTGCCGCCCAGCTTGCCGTAGGCGATCACGGCAAATTTTGGTTGCGGCAAGTGCCGCTGCGGCAGCGTGTTCCAGATCGCCTGCAGGGTTTGCGCCACCAGCACGTCGGCCAGCGCCGACAGGTTGTCGGCCAGTTGCTCGACCGTCACCGTACCTTCCAGGTCTTGCGCCAGCAGGCGCAGCAATTGCGCATGATGCAGTTCGCGCAGCACATCCAGCTGGCGCTCGGTGTCGCCGGCCGTCGCTTGCAATTGGGCTGCGCAATCGGCGGCAAAGGCGGCCCAGTCGGGCGCGGCCTTGAAGGTGCTGTCGTCCAGCAGTTCGTCCAGCAACAATGGATGGCGGGTCAGGTATTTCGCGGCCCAGTCGCTGGCGCTCATCATGCGGATCACCCGTTCCAGCGCTTGCGGATATTCCGTCAGCAACGCCAGATACGCGGCGCGGCGCGCGATCGCTTCGAAAAAATCGATGATCCGCTCGAAGGTCACCGAGCGATTTTCCACCGCCGCGGCGATCATCGGCAGGCAGGCATTGATCAGCGCCAGCAGTTTCTTGCGGCTGGCCTCCGGCAGCGATTCCATGCGCGACGATTGCAACGTCAACAACAGGCGTGCGGCGGCCTGCGCCGGCTGATCGAAGTCCAGCGCCGTCAGCCGTGTCGAAATGGCTTCCAGTCCATCCTCCTCGCACAGCGGCGCGTATTCTGCGACGGCGGCGTCGAGCGGCAGGCTGCGCTTGTCGCTGAAGATGGCGTCGAACTGGGCGGCGACGATCGATCGATGCCGTTCGAGTGCCGCCAGCAGGCCTTCCACATCCGGCAGGCCCATCATCTGCGCCACGCACAGGCGATCTGCATCGTTGCCGGGCAGGGTATGGGTCTGGGCATCGTCCAGGTACTGCAGGCGATGCTCCAGGTCGCGCAGGAAGATGTAGGCCGCCAGCAGGTCGGTCACCACCTGCGGCGCCAGCAGGCGCTTGTCGGCCAGCGTCGCCAGGACGGTGCGGGTCGAGCGGTCGCGCAACTGGCTGTCGCGTCCGCCGCGGATCAGCTGGAAAACCTGCGCCAGGAATTCGATCTCGCGAATCCCGCCGCGCCCGAGCTTGACGTTGTGGCTGCGTTCCGGATGCCGGGTCTCCTGGCGGATGACTTCGGCGCGGATCTGGCCGTGCATGGTGCGCATCGCATCGATGGCGCTGTAGTCCAGATAGCGCCGGTAGACGAAGGGATGGCGGATCGCTTCGAGCGCCGTCAGGTCGGCGCTGTCACCGGTCACGGCCCGGGCCTTGACCCAGGCATAGCGCTCCCACTCGCGCCCTTGCACGATCAGATATTCCTCCAGCATGCTGAAGCTGGCCGCGAGCGGACCGGAGCTGCCGTTCGGCCGCAGCGCCATGTCGACCCGGAAGCTGAAACCGTCTTCGGTGATTTCGGAAATCGCGGCGATCAGGCGCTTGCCCAGGCGGGTGAAGAATTCATGGTTCGACAGGCTTTTCTGGGTCGCTGCATCGGTGCGGGTTTCGCCGTTTTCGGGATACAGGAAAATGAGGTCGATGTCCGACGACACATTCAGTTCGCCTCCGCCCAACTTGCCCATGCCGAGCACCAGCAGGTGCTGCGGCAGGCCGGAATCGGCGCCGATCGGCACGCCATGCAGCGCTTCCAGTTCCGGCTGCAGCGCCGCCAGATGCGTGGCAATGACGAAATCGGCAAACAGGGTCATGCTGGCGACGACTTCGGCCAGATCTGCCTGACCTTCCAGATCGCGCCTGATCAGCGCACACAGGATCAGGTTGCGGACGCGGCGCATCGCACGCTGCAACGGCATGCCCAGATTGATTTCCGTTTGTAACAAAGTGCGGAGGGTAGCGGCGCTCAGCGATAATTTGGCGACGCGTTCGACCGCGTCGCGCCGCGCCGGGTCGGCCTCCAGCCAGCGCCGGTAAAAACGCGAGGCCTGCTCGCTGCTGCGTAAGGAAATCGTCATGGGCTGCTTCGATCGGTTTCGCGTGTGCGGGGATACGGGGGCGCTGCTGTTGCAGGTGGCAGGTTCGGTCGGCGCTGCGACCACATCCGGCACGGCAAACGTTGCATGTGCTTCACTCTGCGGCTGCTGCCTCGCGCTATCGCCGGCGGCTTGTTTCATGCGAGTATACAACCTGCCGCACAGACGACGCACCAGCCTTCTGGCATTGTCGCTTGCATCGTCTATCAATGTATGCCGGGTCCGACCTTGAATCTTTCCGCCTGATGCCAACCGACGCTTCGACTCCCACGCCGGCAACCGGGTTCGGGGCGGCCTGCGCGCGGGCGGCACTGACCGGTTTTCGGCGGGCGCATACCGGCGTCTGGCGCTTGCTGTGCCTGATCGGCAAGCTGCTGCTGGTGGTCTACTTCCTGTTTTGCCTGCTGTTCCTGGTGCTGCGCCATGCGGTACTGCCCAACATCGATCACTACAAGCCGAACGTCGAACAACTGGCATCGCACGCAATCGGCCAGCCGCTGACGATCGGGCGCATCGATGCCGGCTGGTCGCGCTTCACGCCGCGCCTGGCGCTGACCGATGTGGTGATCCATGACCATGCTGGCGGCGTCGCACTGCGCCTGCCGCGCGTCACCGCCGGCCTGTCCTGGTGGTCGGTGGTGGTCGGTGCGCTGCGCCTGGAGGCTCTCGAGATCGAGAAAGCCGACCTGGATATTCAGCGCGACCGGGCCGGGCGTCTGTTCGTGGCAGGCATCTTCATCGATACCGGCAAGAGCGGCGATGGCCGTGGTGCGGACTGGGTCTTGTCGCAGCGCCGCATCGTGATCCGGGACGGCCGCATCCGCTGGAACGACGCGCAGCGCGGCGCGCCGGAGCTGATATTGGAAAATGTCAATTTCAGGCTGGAGAACCAATGGCAGGGGCATGCCTTCACGCTCTCGGCAGTGCCGCCGCCGGCACTCGCTGCACCGCTCGACCTGCGCGGAAAATTCACCCATCCGCATTTCTCGCGGCGGATCTCCGACGTCGCCCAATGGCGCGGCACGCTATATGCGGATATCCAGAGTCCTGCGCTGGCCGGCTGGAGCGCCTATGTCGATTATCCGATTGCGCTGACCGAGGGCCGTGGCTCGGTGCGCTCGTGGCTCAGTTTCGATCGTCAGAAGGTGATCGACCTGAGCACCGATCTGCACCTGGCCGATGTGTCGGCAAGGCTGGCGCCGGAACTGCCGTTGCTGCAGCTGGCGGCGGTCGACGGCAGGATTTCGCTTCAGGAAGAACTCGGCGAGCAAGGGCGTACCGTCACCGCCGTCGGCCCGGTCGAGACGGGTGCGGCTGCGTCCGACGGCGCCGGCTTCGGCACACACGGCCACACCATCGCACTGACGGATTTTTCGATGCGCACGCAGGACGGCTTGCGCCTGCCTAGCACCACCATCCGCGAAAAATTCACGCCGGCCACCGGCAATCAGCCCGAGCGCATGGAATTCGAGGCGCGCCTGCTCGATCTCGAGACCCTGGCCAACCTGGTCGAACGGCTGCCACTGCCGGCGGCCCAGCGGCGCATGCTGCAGGATTTTTCGCCACGCGGCACCTTGCGCAATTTCGCCGTGCGCTGGCAGGGCACGTATCCCGATATTGCCGCCTATTCGGTGAAGGGTAATTTCAGCAACCTGGCGCTGACTGCGCAACCGTCGCGCCCGGCGCGCGCAAAGAGCGCCGGCCTGCCGGCGCAGGCAGCACTACCGGCGATCCCGGGGTTCGACAATCTGAGCGGCAGCATCGACGCCAGCGACCGTGGCGGCACGTTCAATCTGGCCTCAACGGCGCTGAAATTGAACTTGCCGGGTTACTTCGCCGACCCGATCATTGCACTCGACCAGCTCGACATGCAGGCCGGCTGGAGCTTCAAGGCGAACGACCAGTTGCTGCTTGATGTGCGCAAGATGCAGTTGGCCCAACAGGGCTTGCGCGCGACGTTTTCCGGCACTCACCTGATGCCGTTGCGCGGGCAGCGTGGCAAACCGCTCGGCACCATCGATCTGGCCGGCAGCATTTCAGGTCTCGACATTGCCCGCATCGACGCGTATCTGCCGCTGGTCACGCCCGAAACCCTGCGCGGCTGGCTGGATGGCGCCCTGATCGGCGGCACCTTGCAGGATGCGACACTGAAGATGAAGGGCGACCTGTCCGGCTTTCCGTTTCATGCGAGCACGGTGAACGGCAAACCGGTCAATGCGGCGGGTGAATTCATGGTGCGCGGCCGCATCGACAACGGCAAGCTCAACGTCGCGCCCGGACGCTTCGGCAAGGACGGAAAGACGCCGCTGTGGCCGCTCATCGAGGGAATCCAGGGCAGCATCGCCTTCGACCGCACGCGCATGGAAATCGATGCGACCAGTGCAAAGATCCATGACGTGGCGCTGGCCGGTGTCAAGGCGGTGATACCGGATCTGCTGTCGCCTGACAAAATCCTGAGCATCGATGGCAGCGCCGCCGGCTCGCTGCAGGACCTGGTTGGCTTCGTCAACGACAGCCCGGTGGTGGACTGGATCGGCCGCTTCACCGAAGAGACGCGCGCCACCGGCAATGCGAAACTGGGATTGAAAATACAGCTGCCGCTGGCGCGCATGCTGGAATCGAAAGTGCAGGGCAGCCTGCAACTGGCCGGCAACGACGTCATCCTGCAGAACGCCATTCCAGCGCTCCTGCAAACCAGCGGCAAGCTCGACTTCACCGAAAAAGGCGTTGCCCTGAATGGCATGAAGGCCAGTTTCGTGGGCGGCCCGGTGGTCGCCACCGGCGGCTCGCAGCGCGATGGCGCCATCGTCATCCGTGCCGATGGCAGCGTCTCGGCGGATGGCTTGCGGCGTGCCTATCCAAGCCCCGCGATGCAGCGCCTGGTCGACCGCGTCAGCGGCAGCACGCGCTATGCCGCCACGATTGCGGTACGCAAGAAGCACCTGGAAATCCTGGTCGACTCGACCCTGCAGGGAATGGCGCTGGACCTGCCGGCCCCGCTGAAGAAATCGGCCAACGAAACCCTGCCGCTGAAATTTGAAATAGCCGGTGTCCCGGGCGATGACAGCGTCGGCTTGCGCGACGAGATCCGCATCGCGCTTGGCACGGCGGTCTCGGCGCGTTACCTGCGGCAGAAAGGGTTGGAAAAAAATGCCGCCTGGCGCGTGCTACGCGGCGGAATTGGTGTCAACGTACCGGCCCCGCAACCGGACAGCGGCGTGGTGGTCAATGTCAGCCTGAAATCGCTCAGCATCGATGCCTGGCAAAGTACCATTGCCGGCATTACCGGCGCGGAAAAAACCAGATCGGGTGCCGAGGCGCCAGCCATGGCGACGCCGGCGCTGGCAACCGGGACGCGGGCATTAGCGGCTGCGGCAACCACAGCGGTGACAGCGCCCGCACCCGTTGCCGAAGCGATCGGCCTGATCCAGTACATCGAACCCGAGGTGCTGGCCGCCCGCGCCACCGAACTGATCATCGCCGGCAAGAAGCTCGACAACGTGGTGGTTGGCGCTTCCCATCAAAAGGGCATCTGGCAGGCCAACATCGACGCCGTGCAAGCCTCCGGATACGTGACCTGGAACGAGTCGACTTCCGGATCTGGCCTGGGACGGGTGACGGCCCGGCTGAGTTCGCTCATCATTCCGAAGACAGCGGCCACCGACGTCACCGAAATCCTGGAAGGCAAAAGCGCCACCACGCAGATTCCGGCGCTCGACATCGTCGCGGCGAATTTCGAACTGCTCGGCAAGAAGATGGGCCGCCTGGAACTGATCGCCGCCAATACCGGACGCGCTTCCGCGCTGCGCGAATGGCAGATCAACAAGCTGCTGATCACCAACCCCGATGCCGAATTGAAGGCGGTCGGCAAATGGAGCACCACCGGCGGAGAGAATCTGACCAATCTGAACTATGGCCTGGACATCGTCAATGCCGGCAAGCTGCTGGAACGCTTCGGGTTTGCCAACGTCCTCAAGGGCGGCAAGGGCCGTCTGGAAGGCGACATCAACTGGCAGGGGTTGCCGTTTTCGCTGGATGTACCCACGTTGAATGGCGAATTGCGCATCGACGTGGCAGCCGGCCAGTTCCTGAAGGTCGATCCGGGCGCTGCGAAATTGCTCGGCGTGCTGAGCCTGCAATCGCTGCCGCGCCGGTTGACACTGGATTTCCGCGACGTGTTTTCGGAAGGATTTGCTTTCGACGGGATTACCGGAACCGCAACCATCGCTCGGGGCACCGCCAGGACCGACAATTTCAAGATGCGCAGCGTGAACGCCACCGTCATCATGGACGGCAGCGCCGACATCGACAAGGAAACCCAGAACCTGCACGTGGCCGTGATCCCGGAAATCAATGTCGGTACCGCCTCGGTGTTGTATGCACTGGCGGTCAATCCGATCATCGGACTCGGCTCGTTTCTGGCGCAATTGTTCCTGCGCGATCCGCTGATGAAAGCCTTCACCTTCGAATACAGGATCACCGGTCCGTGGAAAGAGCCGCAGGTGGTCAAGGTCGACCGCAACGGCGTGCCGATCCCGGCCAGGATTGCACCGCAAACCACCACTGCCGGAATGCTATGAGCCAGCCATCCACGCCCTTTGATTCCTCCACGTCGTCGCTGTTGGGCGAGGACGATTCCCGCGCTTCGAAAGTCGCCGCCGTGCAGATGGTGTCGACCCCCGACGTCGCGCTCAACATCGCCACTGCGCGGCGCCTGGTGGCCGAGGCGGCGGGGCAGGGCGCAGCGCTGGTGCTGCTGCCGGAATACTGGCCGATCCTTGGCATGCACGAAAACGACAAGCTCGCGCATGCCGAGCGCGCCGGCGCCGGACCGATGCAGGAAGCGTTGTCGGGCATGGCGCGCGAGCACGCGATCTGGCTCATTGGCGGCACCGTGCCGATGGTCAGCAGCGAAAGCGGCAAGGTGATGAACACGACGCTGGTGTATCGCCCCGACGGCGGGCTGGAAGCGCGTTACGACAAAATCCATCTGTTCAGTTTCAGCCGCGGCAAGGAGTCCTACGACGAATCACGCACCATCGCCGCCGGCGCCGCGGTGCAGAGCGTGGAGACGCCGTTCGGGCGGATCGGCCTGTCGGTCTGTTACGACCTGCGTTTTCCGGAACTGTACCGGGCGCTGGGCGAGTGCGCCCTGATCGTGGTGCCGTCGGCCTTCACCTGGACCACCGGGCGCGCCCATTGGGAAATCCTGCTGCGCGCCCGCGCCATCGAAAACCAGTGCTACGTGCTGGCGGCGGCGCAGGGCGGTGTCCATCCGAACGGCCGCCGCACCTGGGGTCACAGCATGCTGATCGACCCCTGGGGCGAACCAATGGCGCTGCTGGAGGAAGGCGAGGGCGTGGTGGTCGGCGCGCTCGACGCCGAGCATGTGCGTGCGGTGCGCGAAAACCTGCCGGCGTTGCGGCATCGGCGGATGTAGGCCAGCGTAGTTCACCGCAGCGCCCGAGCGCAAACCGGCCGATCAAAAAGCCGCACCGGATCTCGCAATCCGGCCAGATGCTCTACAATCGCTCATCCCCTGCGGAATAGGCCGGCACCGACGACGACTACGCGCTGTTGCCAAGGCTGGCTGAGCACGCCGGACGCCGCGCGATTTCCGCCATACCGATATTGAGAAAAGCGAGCAATCACATGATTCCATTCGAACCCAATCTGCGCACCCTGGCCGTGGCGCGCGACATCCTGTTGACGCCCTTCGGTCTGGACGAGGGCAAGCTGATCAGCGCCCTGGGCACGATGTTTACGCACAAGGTCGATTACGCCGACATGTATTTCCAGTTCACGAAAAGCGAGGGCTGGAGCCTGGAAGAAGGCATCGTCAAGACCGGCAGTTTTTCGATCGACCAGGGCGTGGGCGTGCGCGCCGTATCCGGCGACAAGACCGCCTTTTCGTATTCCGATGAAATTTCCGAACGTGCCTTGCTGGAAGCGGCGACGGCCACGCGCACCATCGCGCGCCAGGGCGCCGGAAAGATGAAGGTCGCGTCCGCGGTGCAGGAAATCGGCGGTCGCTCGTTGTATCTGCCGAACGATCCGCTGGCCTCGCTCGATGCGACTGCCAAGGTCAAGCTGCTGGAGCAGGTCGAACGCATCGCCCGCAAGAAGGATCCGCGCGTGGTGCAGGTCATGGCCGGCCTGGCCGGAGAATACGACGTGGTGCTGGTGGTACGCAGCGACGGCGTCATCGCGGCCGACATCCGGCCACTGGTGCGCCTGTCGGTGACCGTGATCGCCGAGCAGGACGGCAGGCGCGAAATGGGCTCGTCGGGCGGTGGCGGGCGCTTCAGCTACGATTACTTCAAGCCTGAGATCCTGGAAAAATACGCCGACGAAGCGGTCGCCGCGGCACTGGTCAACCTGGATGCGCGGCCCGCGCCGGCCGGCCCGATGACGGTCGTGCTCGGACCGGGCTGGCCTGGCATCCTGCTGCACGAAGCGATCGGGCATGGCCTGGAAGGCGATTTCAACCGCAAGGGATCGAGCACTTTCTCCGGTCGCATCGGCGAGCGGGTTGCTGCAAAAGGCGTGACCGTGGTCGACGACGGCACCATCGCCGACCGTCGCGGATCGCTCAACATCGACGACGAAGGCAATCCGACGCAGTGCACCACCCTGATCGAGGATGGCATCCTGAAGGGCTACATCCAGGACACCATGAATGCGCGTCTGATGAAAATGCCGGTCACCGGCAACGCCCGCCGCGAATCCTTCGCGCACCTGCCGATGCCGCGCATGACCAATACCTACATGCTGGGCGGCGACCGCGATCCGGCCGAAATCCTGGCCTCGGTCAAGAATGGACTGTATGCGGTCAATTTCGGTGGCGGCCAGGTCGATATCACCAATGGCAAGTTCGTGTTTTCGGCCAGCGAAGCCTACATGATCGAAAATGGCAAGGTGACCTATCCGGTCAAGGGTGCCACGTTGATCGGCAATGGTCCGGACGTCCTGAACCGGGTCTCGATGATCGGCAACGACATGCGCCTCGACTCCGGCGTCGGCGTGTGCGGCAAGGAAGGCCAGAGCGTTCCGGTCGGTGTCGGCCAGCCGACGCTGCGCATCGACGGCGTGACCGTCGGCGGCACGGCCTGAGGTTGAATATGCCGTCCGGCGAAGAAAATTTCGTCGGGTGGCGTTTATGCAGCAGGATCGGCGCCCCGGCTTGCAAAAAGACGAAAATTATTGCACTATTGGGTAATAGCAGACCCAATCAGACCCGACCAGACCAGCACTGACGTCATGTACCTGACTTTTTTCCACTTTTATTTTTACTTTAGCGGTTCCAGCCCAACGGCGGTGGAAAAGCGGAAGGTTCACGTAAAAGCAGGATGACGAGAGCAAACCGAATTTCTTGAAAAACCGCCAGCGATGGCGGTTTTTTATTTTGACGACCCATTGACGGTCCTTCGACGATATTTCGATGGCCCATCGACCCACTTTATAGCCTGGAGAACAGCATGTTACGCACCGACGATCTACGCATTCGCGAAATGAAGGAATTGATTCCACCGTCGCACCTGATTCGCGAATTCGGCTGCTCCGAGGCGGCTGCCAACACGGCCGGCAAGTCACGCGCGGCGCTGCACCGCATCCTGCATGGCCAGGACGACCGGTTGCTGGTCGTGATCGGTCCCTGCTCGATCCACGATACCAAGGCAGCGATGGAATATGCGCACCGGCTGGTCGAACAGCGCAACCGACTTTCGGCCGACCTGGAAATCGTGATGCGGGTGTATTTCGAAAAACCACGGACCACGGTCGGCTGGAAAGGCCTGATCAATGACCCGTACCTGGACAACAGCTTTCGCATCAACGATGGCTTGCGCGCAGCGCGCGAGCTGCTGTTGAACATCAATGAACTGGGCCTGCCGGCCGGCACCGAATTCCTGGATGTGATCAGCCCGCAGTACATCGCGGACCTGATCAGCTGGGGTGCGATCGGCGCGCGCACGACCGAGTCGCAGGTGCACCGCGAACTGGCTTCCGGGCTGTCTTGCCCGGTCGGTTTCAAGAACGGCACCGACGGCAACATTCGCATCGCGGTCGATGCCATCAAGGCGGCGTCGCAACCGCACCATTTTTTATCGGTGACGAAGGGTGGGCATTCGGCGATCGTTTCGACCAACGGCAACGAGGACTGCCATATCATCCTGCGCGGCGGAAAGGCGCCGAACTACGATGCGGCCAGCGTCGACGCAGCCTGCAAGGATATCGTCGCCAGTGGCCTGAGTCCGTACCTGATGGTCGACGCGTCGCATGCCAACAGTTCGAAGAAACCGGAAAACCAGATTCCGGTCTGCGCCGACATCAGCCGCCAGATCGGTTCCGGCGAGCATCGGATCGTCGGCGTCATGGTGGAGTCGCATCTCGTGGCCGGCCGCCAGGACCTCGTGCCTGGCAAGACCTTGACCTATGGTCAATCGGTGACCGATGGCTGCATCGACTGGGAAGCCAGCATCGCCGTGCTGGACGATCTGGCGGCAGGCGTGCGCCAACGTCGCGCGGCTTGAGCAGAATTCGAAATGGCGTATTCGTGATGCGTACCGATTCGGGCCGCAGTGCAAGGCGCAGTGAGCGCCGTGTGGCGGGCCACACAAGCGAGCTGCAACGCCGCAATGTGGCTCGA
>JAYUWF010000333.1:0-10884 GCA_043753685.1 Herminiimonas sp. | reverse complement strand
TTGCGCTCACGCTGGCAGCCACATTTGCCGTCTCGGCGGTCACTTCGCAACGCGCATCGATGGCGGTGCTGCGCGTACGCATGCCCAGCTTTGCCAGCAGCGCCTGGTCTTCATCGACTTCCGGGTTGCCGGTGGTAAGCAGCTTGTCGCCGTAAAAGATCGAGTTGGCGCCGGCCAGGAAGCACAGAGCCTGCACCGCTTCGCCCATCTGCCGGCGCCCTGCCGACAGGCGCACGCGCGCTGTCGGCATGGTGATGCGGGCCACCGCGACGGTGCGCACGAATTCCAGGGGATCGAGCGGATCGAGACCGTGCAGCGGCGTGCCTTCGACCTGCACAAGGTGATTCACCGGTACCGATTCCGGATACGGATCGAGGTTCGCCAACTGCGCCACCAGGCCGGCGCGCTGCAGGCGCGATTCACCCATGCCGACGATGCCGCCGCAGCAGACCTTGATGCCGGCGCCGCGCACCCGGCCCAGCGTGTCCAGGCGGTGCTGGTAGTCGCGGGTCGAAATCACGTTGGCATAGAACTCGGGCGCGGTGTCCAGATTGTGGTTGTAGTAATCCAGGCCGGCATCCTTCAGGCGCTCGGCCTGGCCGACACCCAGCATGCCCAGCGTGGCGCAGGTTTCCAACCCCAGCGCCTTGACTTCGCGGACCATTTCCTCGACCTGCTCGAGGTCACGGTCCTTCGGCTCGCGCCAGGCGGCGCCCATGCAGAAGCGGGTCGCGCCATGCGCCTTGGCCTCGCGCGCCGCTTCCAGCACGGTGGCCAGCGGCAGGATCTTTTGCGCGGTCACGCCGGTGTCGTAGCGCGCCGCCTGCGGGCAGTAACCGCAATCTTCCGGACAACCACCCGTCTTGATCGACAGCAGCGTCGCCAGTTCGACTTCGGTCGCATCGAAATGCTGGCGGTGCACTTGCTGGGCCTGGAACAGCAGATCGTTGAACGGCAGGTTGAACAGCGCCAGTACCTCGGCCACCGGCCAGGTGGTGGCGACGACCGGTGCCACGGCTGGCTGGAAGGCGATCGGTTGCACCGGCGACGGCGTTGCGGATGACGAAGGTGACGGCGGTTGTGACGACATGAATGAGTTCCTAAGGGAAGAGCAAATGGGGCAATGGATGAGGAAAACTACAACTTAACGGACGCAACCACGGCTGCAAGCACGACTCGGCCGGGTTCGACAATCGCTTCATGCAGCCGGCGCGCGCCGCGGCCAGTTCGCCAGCAGCGTGAAATCGATATGGCGCGCTGCATGTGCTGCTTCCGGCAAGGGCAGGCGCGGCACCGCGCCCAGCAACGGCGCCGGTAGCCGATCGATCAAGGCATCGACGCTGGCCTGGGCATGCGGCATGTTCGGATCGACAACATTACAGACCCAACCGGCCAAGGTCAACCCGCGCGTGGCGATCGCTTCGGCGGTCAGCAGGGCGTGATTCAGGCAGCCCAGCCGCAGGCCCACCACCAGGATCACCGGCAGGCCGAGCTGCTGCGCCAGGTCGGCGGTGTCGACGCCGGCAGCCAGCGGCACCCGGAAGCCGCCCACACCTTCCACCACGACCGAGTCTGCGCGGCCGACGATGTGGTTGAAGCATTGCTGCACGTGGCGCACGTCGATTTCGATGCCTTCGAGGCGCGCCGCCACATGCGGCGCGGCGGCTGCGCGCAGCAGGTACGGCGTGGCCAGGGCCGGCGACAGCGCGACCGTCGCCGCCTGCGCAAGCTGGTCCGCATCCTCGTTGCGCAGCACGCCGTTGCGCATGACGGCGCCGGCAGCGATCGGCTTCATGCCGGCCGCCTTCACCCCGGCCGCGCCGAGGGCATGCAGCAGTGCCGAGGCGACCAGGGTCTTGCCGATCTCGGTGTCGGTTCCAGTGATGAACCAGCTGTGGGCGATGGTCGATTCAGGCGACATGGGCGACCGCCGCTTCAAGACCGGCTTCAATGCCGGTTTCAAGTCCATTCATCGCATCGACCAGTTGATCGACATCGGCTGCGGTATGGGCCGCGGTCAGTGTGATGCGCAGGCGCGCGGTACCGCGCGGCACGGTCGGTGGACGAATCGCCGGCACCCAGATGCCGCCGGCGTCGAGCGCCGCAGCGGCCGCCATCGCTTCATCGTTGCCGCCGATAATGACCGGCTGGATCGGTGTAAAGGAAGGCAGCCGTTGCCAGCGCTGCAGCCGCAGCCCGGCATCGAGTTGCGCCACCAGTTGGCCGAGCTGCGCGCGCCGCGCCGCGCCCTCGGCGCCGCCGATCAGGTCCAGGCTGGTCAGCAATGCATGCGCTGCCGACGGTGCGCTGGCGGTGGTGTAGATGTAGGAACGGGCGCGCTGGATCAGGGTCTCGATCACGCTTTCGTGCGCGGCGACGAAGGCGCCTGCGACACCGGCCGCCTTGCCCAGCGTTCCCATGTAGATCAAGTGCGGCGAACACAGGCGGAAATGCTCAAGTGCGCCGCGCCCGTTTGCGCCCAGCACGCCGAAACCGTGCGCATCGTCGATCAGCAGCCAGGCGCCATGCCGCTCGCACAATGCCAGCAATTCCGGCAGCGGCGCCAGGTCCCCATCCATTGAAAAGACGCTGTCGGTGACCACCAGTTTGGTCGGCGCCTGGCTGATCTCGAGCTGCGCTTCCAGGGTGGCGACGTCGCCGTGCGGATAGATCTGTACCGCCGAACGCGACAGCCGCGCACCGTCGATGATCGAGGCATGGTTGACGGCTTCCGAAAAGATGTCGACACCCGGGCCACCAAGCGCCGCCAGCAGCGACAGGTTCGCCATGAAGCCGGTCGAAAACGTCAACGCCCTCGGCGCCACCAGGTGCGGCGCCAGGTACTCCGCGAGCCGTTCTTCCAGCAAGGCATGCGCCCGCGAGTGACCGCTGATCAGATGCGAGGCGCCACTGCCGGCGCCGTACAGGCTGGCGCCTTCACGCACGGCTTCGACCACCTGCGGATGATTCGCCAGGCCGAGGTAATCGTTGCTGCAAAAAGCCAGCAGCGGGCGGCCGTCGACCTGGACCCGCGGCGCGCACGGACTCTCGGTGGTGCGGCGGCGGCGCTGCAGGCCGGCGGCCGCGACTGCCGCCAGTTGTTGCTGCAATCGTTCCAGCAACGGACTGGTGATGCCGCTCATTGTCGTTGCCCCATTGTTGGTACCGGTCATGCTGAAAACTCCTGTTGCATGACGTGCCGGAAGACGGCGTGCGTGGCACTGCCAAGAAAAGCGACTTCCTGCTCGTCGAGAATATAAGGTGGCATCAGATAGATGGTGCGCCCGATCGGCCGCACCAGCAATTCATTGTCCAATGCAGCGGCAAAGAAGCGCCGCGAGAAAGTGGCTGCCGCCGACGGATCGTCGACCATGGCGTCGCAGGCCCAGATCATGCCGCGCTGGCGCACGTTTGCGATGCGCGGATCGGCTGCAAGTGGCGCCATAGCGTCGGCCAGTCGCGCTGCCAGCAACCGGTTGCGCGCCAGGACATCGTCTTCCTGGAAAATATCGAGGGTGGCCAGCGCAGCGCGGCAGGCCAGTGGATTGCCGGTGTACGAATGCGAATGCAGGAAACCGCGCGCCACATCACGGTCATAAAACGATCGGTAAATCGCGTCGCGTGTCATCACCAGCGACAGCGGCAGGTAACCGCCGCTGATGCCTTTGGACAGACACAGGAAGTCAGGCCAGATGGCGGCCTGCTCGCAGGCGAAAAAAGTACCGGTGCGCCCGCACCCGACGGCGATCTCGTCGGCGATCAGGTGCACCTGATACCGGTCGCACAGCGCGCGCAGTGTCTGCAGATAGACCGGGTCATGCATCACCATTCCGGCGGCACACTGCACCAGCGGCTCGACGATGACGGCCGCGATGTGGCCGGCGCGGCGCTCCAGCAAGGCTTCCAGATCGGCGGCGGCGCGGCGGGCGACATCAGCCGCCGATTCATCGGGCGCCGCGGTGCGCGCATCCGGACTGGCCACCACATGCACGTTCTGCAGCAGTGCGCCGTAGGCGGCCCGGAACAGCGGCACGTCGGTCACCGCCAGGGCACCCAGGGTTTCGCCGTGATAGCTGCCCTGCAGGCAAACGAATTCGCACTTGTCGGCGTGGCCGGCGTTGCGCCAGGCGTGCACGCTCATCTTCAAGGCGATCTCGACTGCGGAGGCGCCATCGGACGCATAGAAACAATGACCGAGAACGCTTCCGGTCAGCGCCGCCAGACGCTCGGACAGCCGCACCACCGGTTCATGCGTGAAGCCGGCCAGCATCGCATGTTCGAGCCGGTCGAGCTGATCCTTCAATGCCGCATTGATGCGCGGATTGGCATGGCCGAACAGGTTGACCCACCAGGAACTGATGGCGTCGAGATAGCGCCGCCCTTCGGTATCGACCAGCCAGGCGCCGCGGCCATGACTGATCGGCACCAGCGGCACGGTTTCGTGGTGCTGCATCTGGGTGCAGGGATGCCAGACGCTGTGCAGGCTGCGCGCGACCCAGCCGGCGGCGCTGCCGTCGGCTTGTGGATCAGGCGGCGCGGGCTGCAGTGTCTGCATCGTTGCTCCAGATTTCAAGATGGCTCCAAGTTCAGGCCAGCCAGTACGGCTTGCGTTTGTCGAGAAAAGCCCGCACGCCCTCGCGGCCTTCGTCGGATGCGCGGATGGCGGCGATGCGTTCGGCGGTGTCGGCGATCAGCGCATCGTCGATCGGCGCGCCGCCGATCTCGCGCACCAGGCGCTTGGCTTCGCGCACCGCGTGCGGGCTGGCGCTGGTCAGGTGGCCGACCACGCCATCGACGGTGGCATCGAGCTCGTCGGCGGCGGCCACGGCATGCACCATGCCGATGCGCTGCGCCTCCGCCGCGCTGAACCGTTCCGCCGTCAGGAAATAACGTCGCGCCGCATTCTGGCCCATGGCCTTGATCACATAGGGCGAAATCGTCGCCGGTATCAAACCGAGTTTGACCTCTGAAAGGCAGAATTGTGCCGCGTCGCTGGCGACAGCGATATCGCAGGCCGCGACCAGACCCATTCCGCCGGCGTAGACGTCGCCCTGGATGCGCGCCACCACCGGATGCGGGCAGTGATAAATCGTGCTGAGCATCCTGGCCAGCTGGCTGGCGTCTGCCAGGTTCTCATCGGGCGTGTAATCGGCCATCTCCTTCATCCAGTTCAGGTCGGCGCCGGCGCAGAACGCCGGCCCCAGTCCGGCCAGGACGATCGCGCGCACGTCGCGCTGGTAGCCGAGCGCTTCGAAGGCCCAGGTCAGTTCGGCGATCATGCGCGCGTTGAACGCATTGCGCATTTCCGGGCGTGCCAGGGTGACCGTGGCGATCCGGTGGCCGTGGGTGATGACGATGGTGCTCAGATCCATGCGGTGCCTCGTTCGGGATTCAGGTTACGGTGCTGTGGTGGTACGTCGGAGCGAGCCGGCTACATCCGGAAGATACCGAATTTCGTCTCTTCGATTGGCGCATTCAACGCCGCGCGCAAACCCAGGCCGAGCACGGTGCGGGTATCGGCCGGATCGATCACGCCGTCGTCCCACAGGCGGGCGGTGGCGTAATACGGATGGCCCTGGTGTTCGTACTGTTCGCGGATCGGCTGCTTGAAGGCTTGCTCTTCCTCGGCGCTCCAGGCGCCGCCGCGCGCTTCGATGCCGTCGCGCTTGACGGTGGCCAAAACGCTGGCCGCCTGATCGCCGCCCATGACGGAAATGCGCGCATTCGGCCACATCCACAAGAAGCGCGGCGAAAACGCGCGACCGCACATGCCGTAGTTGCCCGCGCCGAAACTACCGCCGATGATGACTGTAAATTTCGGCACTGCCGCCGTCGAGACAGCAGTGACCATCTTGGCGCCGTTGCGGGCGATGCCTTCGTTTTCGTATTTGCGGCCGACCATGAAGCCGGTGATGTTTTGCAAGAACACCAGCGGTATCTTCCTCTGGCAGCACAACTCGATGAAGTGCGTGCCCTTCAGGGCCGACTCGGAAAACAGGATGCCGTTGTTGGCCACGATACCGACCGGTACGCCGTGAATGTGCGCAAAACCGCAGATGAGCGTGGTGCCGTAGCGCGCCTTGAATTCATCGAATTGGCTGCCATCGACCACCCGGGCGATAACTTCTCGTACGTCGAAGGGCTTGCGGGTATCGACCGGAATCACGCCGTACAGTTCCTCGGCAGGATGGCGCGGCTCGACCACCGGGCGCAGCAGCGGGCCGGCTGGGCGCTGCCGGTTCAGGTTGCCGACGATCGTGCGCGCCAGCGCCAGCGCATGGGTGTCGTTCTGCGCCAGGTGATCGCACACGCCCGACAGGCGGGTATGGACGTCGCCGCCGCCCAGGTCTTCGGCCGTGACGACCTCGCCGGTTGCCGCTTTCACCAGCGGTGGCCCACCAAGGAAAATCGTGCCCTGATCCTTGACGATGATGGATTCGTCGCTCATGGCCGGCACATACGCGCCGCCGGCGGTACAGGACCCCATGACGACGGCGATCTGTGGAATCCCGGCCGCAGACAGGTTGGCTTGGTTGAAGAAGATGCGGCCGAAGTGGTCGCGGTCCGGGAAGACATCATCCTGGTTCGGCAAATTTGCGCCGCCGCTGTCGACCAGGTAAATGCAAGGCAAATTGTTCTGTGCGGCGATTTCCTGCGCCCGCAGATGCTTCTTGACCGTGATCGGATAGTAGGTGCCGCCCTTGACGGTGGCGTCATTGCAGACGATCACGCACTCCTGGCCGGCGACGCGGCCAATGCCCGTGATCACACCGGCAGCCGGCGCGGCATCGTTGCCGTTGGCTTCCTTGTACATTTCGTAGGCCGCCATCTGCGACAGCTCCAGGAAAGGCGTGCCTACATCCAGCAGCATCTGCACCCGCTCGCGCGGCAGCAATTTGCCCCGCCCGACGTGCTTGGCGCGGGCCGCATCACCGCCGCCCTGGGCGATGCGCTCGACCCTGGCGCGCAGGTCGTCGACCAGCCGTTGCATGGCGGTGGCGTTGGCCTTGAAATCATCGCCACGTACATTCAGTTTCGTCTCCAGCATCGTCATCGTTTTTCTTCTTTCGGAAAACTGCCATCCACATACCACCAGAGTCCGGCTTCCCGCACGAAGCGGCTGACTTCATGCAGGCGTTGTGCGCGGCCGCCGGTCTTGAGACGGGCGATGAATTCGACCGTCGCCGTGTCAGCGGATTCGGCGTGTCGCTTCACTTCCAGTCCGAGCCAGCGGGTCTGCGGATCCGGTTCGTTCTCCAGCATCGCCGGCCGGGTGGTCGGATGCCAACTGGCGACGATGAAGGCATTGTCGTGCAAGACGTAGGCAGTGTAACGGGCACGCATCAGTTGCTCAGCGCTCTGCGCTGGTGCGCCTTGATGGAACGGACCGCAGCAGTCCAGATAACCGGCGCCGCTGCCACACGGACAGGCAGATGGCGGCACGCTGGCAGGATGCAGCTTCTTGACTGACATCAGATCTGGCCGTGCTGCAAAAAATACCGCAACTGGTCGAGCCGGTCGAAACCCCAGAACGGTTCATTGTCGACGATGAAGAACGGTGAACCGAAGACGCCGCGTGCAATCGCCTCTTCGGTACCGGTGCGTAATTGCAGCTTGATGTCGGCGTCCTGCATGCCGGCCTCGACCGCGGCGCTGTCGATCCCCTGTGCTTTGGCGATTGCCAGTACGTGGGCGACATTGCTGATGTCGATGCCATCGACGAAGAAAGCCCGGAATGCTGCCAATGCGAAGGCTGCGGCGCGATGCTGCCCGTGCGCGACATGGATCCACAGGGTTGCGCGCGCAACCGCCTGGCTGCCGATCGGAAAAATTGGCGGGCGATGGTAATCGATGTCATGCAGGCGCGCGGTACGTTCGAAGTCGCGCCAGGAATACTCGCCCTTCAAAGGCACCAGCGTCAACGGCGCAGCGCCGGTGGTCTTGAAGACCGCCCCGAGCAGGATCGGATGCCAGGCAACCTCGCGCTGGAACTCCGCAGCCAGGGCATCGATCCTGGTGGCCGCAAAATAACCGTAGGGCGAACTGAAGTCGAAATAAAAATCGATCACGCCGGCGTTGTTTTTCATGAGAGTGCCCGCCCGATCAAAATTTTCTGGATGTCGCTGGTGCCTTCATAGATCTGGCACACCCGCACGTCGCGATAGATGCGCTCGACCGGAAAATCGCTGACATAGCCATAACCGCCATGTACTTGAATCGCGTCGGAGCAAACCTTCTCCGCCATTTCGCTGGCAAACAGCTTCGCCATCGCGGCTTCCTTCAGGCAGGGCAAACCCGCATCCTTCATGCTGGCCGCATGCAGGATCAATTGCCGCGCCGCTTCGATCTGGGTTGCCATGTCGGCCAGGCGGAATTGCACGGCCTGGTGGCCGAAGATCGGCTGGCCGAACGCACTGCGGTCCTTGGCATACAGCAGTGCGGCATCGAATGCGGCACGCGCCATGCCGACCGCTTGCGAGGCGATGCCGATGCGCCCGCCCTCCAGGCCGGACAAGGCAATTTTGTAGCCCTGCCCTTCTTCGCCGATCAGGTTTTCGGCGGGAATGCGGCAATTCTCGAACAGGATCTGCGCAGTGTCGGAGGAATGCTGGCCCAGCTTGTCTTCCAGCCGCGCGACGATGTAGCCAGGCGTCGCGGTCGGCACCCAGAAGGCGCTGATGCCGCGCTTGCCGGCGGCCTTGTCCGTGACCGCCATGACGATGGCGACATCGGCATTCTTGCCGCTGGTGATGAATTGCTTCACGCCGTTGAGAATGTAGCTGTCGCCGTCGCGCACGGCGGTCGTGCGCAGGTCGGAGGCGTCGCTGCCGGCATGCGGCTCGGTCAGGCAAAAGGCGCCCAGCATCTTGCCTTGTGCCAGGGGCCGCAACCACTGTTCCTTCTGCGCGGCATTCGCGCTCATCATGCCGATACTGCAGACCGGGCAATTGTTGACCGAAATGATGGTCGAGGTACCGCCGTCGCCAGCGGCGATTTCTTCGATCACCAAGGCCAGCGAGACATAGTCCAGACCGGCGCCGCCGAGTGCTTCGGGCACCGCCACGCCGAAGGCGCCGAGTTCGGCCAGCGCCTTCAGTTCAGCCGCCGGAAAATGATGCTCGCGATCCCAGCGCGCCGCGTTCGGCGCCAGCTGCTCGCGCGAGAACTCGCGCAAGGCATCGCGGATCATTTCCTGTTCTGAAGTCAGTACCATCGCATTCCTGTCTGCACTCTGCCGGCGCTCATCTCGACTTTTGCCATCTTCCGGCGCGTCCTTTAAACCAGTTCGATCGCCAGCGCCGTCGCTTCGCCGCCGCCGATGCACAGCGAGGCCACGCCACGCTTGCCGCCGGTCTGCTGCAACGCGCCGATCAGTGTCACGATGATGCGCGCGCCCGAGGCGCCGATCGGATGACCCAGGGCGCAGGCGCCGCCATGGATGTTGATCTTGTTGTGCGGAATGTCGAGTTCGCGCATGACGGCCATCGGCACCGCGGCGAAGGCTTCGTTGACTTCGTACAGGTCGACGTCGCCGGTGGTCCAGCCGACCTTGTTGAAGAGCTTGTGGATCGCGCCGATCGGCGCGGTGGTGAACTTGTCCGGTTCCTGCGAATGGGTCGCGTGTCCGAGAATGCGCGCGATCGGCTTGGCGCCGAGTTTCTTGGCAGTCGATTCGCGCATCAGCACCAATGCAGCGGCGCCGTCGTTGATCGAGGAAGACGATGCCGCGGTGATGGTGCCATCCTTCTTGAAGGCCGGTTTGAGCGCAGGGATCTTGTCGAGTTTCGCCTTCATCGGACCTTCGTCGCGATCGATGACGACATCGCCGCCGCGGCCGGACACGGTGACGGCGGCGATCTGGTTCTTGAACCAGCCTTCGGCGGTGGCCTTCTGCGCGCGCTGGACCGATGCGATGGCGAACGCATCCTGGTCGGCGCGGCTGAACTGGTAGGTTGCGGCGCATTCTTCGGCGAAGGTGCCCATCGAGCGGCCGCCGCCGTTTGCATCGCGGTTGTAGGCATCTTCCAGACCGTCGTACATCATGTGGTCGAGCAGCTGGCCGTGGCCGATGCGGTAACCGCCACGCGCCTTCGGCACCAGGTACGGCGCATTGGTCATCGATTCCATGCCGCCGGCAACCACCACGTCGTTGCTGCCGGCAACCAGCGAATCGAAACCGATCATGGTCGCCTTCATAGCCGAACCGCACATCTTCGACAGCGTCACGGCGCCGGTGGAGACCGGCAGGCCGGCCTTGATCGCCGCCTGGCGCGCCGGCGCCTGGCCCTGCCCCGCCATCAGGCAATTGCCGAACAAGACTTCATTGACGGATTCCGGAGGAATACCGGCGCGTTCGATCGCGGCGCGGATGGCGACGGCGCCCAGATCATGCGCGGACAGCGAGCTGAAGTCGCCTTGAAAAGCGCCCATTGGGGTACGGGCGGCGCCGACGATAACGATTGGATCTTGCATGGTGTTCTCCTGGATCAGGCCGCTTGAACGGGCCTGGTTGAATCGGGTTGCAGGGGTGACGGATGCGGCGGCAAGGCTGCACTGCCCTGCACGCTGAATCGGCATTGTTGTGGGTACGGATAGACGTCGTCGACCTGGCCTTCCATTATCCGCTCTTTGCGGCTTTGCCAGAACTCCTGGGTCAGCAGGTCGGCATGATGACGCATGAAGAACTTGCGCACGTTGGTGTTACCCAGCAAAAAAGTACCGAACTGCTCCGGGAATACGTCGTTCCTGGCGACGCGGTACCACGGCTCGGAGGCCATTTCTTCTTCCTCGTTACGCGGCTCGGGAATCTTGCGGAAATTGCAGTCGGTGATGTATTCGATTTCATCGTAGTCGTAGAAGACCACCCGGCCATGGCGGGTGACG
>JAYUWF010000332.1:0-3647 GCA_043753685.1 Herminiimonas sp. | reverse complement strand
CTGCCGCGGCAATCATCTTGTTGACCGCCTGCGTGATGTCCCAGCGGCCGCCGTAGTTGGCACAGATGGTCACCGTCATGCGGCTGTTGTTGGCGGTGCGGCGCTCGGCGTCGGCGATCATCGAGCGCAGCTTGGCGTCGAAGCGCGACAGGTCTCCGACCACTTTCAGGCGGATGCCGTTCAAGTGCATGCGCGCGACTTCGCGCTCCAGCGCCGTCATGAACAGGCGCATCAAAAGGGACACTTCTTCAGCCGGACGACGCCAGTTTTCCGAACTGAAGGCAAACAGGGTCAGGTATTCGATGCCGCGCTCGGCGCAGGCTTCGACCATGTTGCGTACCGCATCGACACCCTTGACGTGCCCGGCCACGCGCGGCAGGAACCGCTGCGTCGCCCAGCGTCCATTGCCGTCCATGATGATGGCAATGTGGCGCGGCACAGCCGGGCTGGGGGGCACGGCCTGGGTCGAACTGGTGGGCTTCATCAATGAGCGTCCGAAAAAAGAGGCACTACAAAGGGCACTGCTAAGGGCACTACAAGGCCCTGGAAGGCATTACTCGGTACTGCGTGAAACGGGGTTTCCAGTGCCATTGGCGCAAGATCGTCAGGACCGTCGTGCGCTACACCGTCAGAACTTCTTTTTCCTTTTCCGCCACCAGCTTGTCGACTTCCTTGACGAAGCTGTCGGTCAACTTCTGGACCTCTTCCTGGGCGCGCCGCTCGTCGTCTTCCGAACAGGCCTTGTCCTTCAGGATTTTCTTCAAGCCCTCGTTGGCGTCGCGGCGGATGTTGCGGATGGCGATCTTGGCATCTTCGGCTTCGCTCTTGACCAGCTTGACCATTTCCTTGCGCCGCTCTTCGGTCAGCGGCGGCGTCGGCACCCGGATGATGTCGCCCTGGGTCGCCGGATTCAAGCCGAGATCGGCTTCGCGGATGGCTTTTTCGACAGCGGCGACCATCTTCTTTTCGTAGGGCTGGACGCCGATGGTGCGGGCATCGATCAGTGTCACATTGGCGACCTGCGACAGCAAGGTCGGGTTGCCGTAGTAGTCGACCTGCACATGGTCGAGAATGCCGGTGTGGGCGCGCCCGGTACGAACCTTGGCCAGGTCCGCCTTGAGCGTGTCGATCGACTTGTGCATGCGTTGATCGGTATTTTTCTTGACGTCAGCGATGGTCATGCTGCTCTCCTGTAAGTCGAATGGTTTTCAATGCAATGCCGGCGAAGCGGCCATCGCGGCCATTCGATCGGCCGCGCTGCGGACCCGGCGCACCCGCGCCGGCGCCCTGGTGGCCGGCTTCAAACGTGCACAAGTGTACCCTCGTCCTCACCCAAAATCACGCGCTTCAACGCACCTGGCTTGATGATCGAGAACACCTTGATCGGCAGTTTCTGGTCGCGGCACAACGCGAAGGCGGTCGCGTCCATGACCTGCAGATGCTTGGCGATGGCTTCGTCGAAGGTGATCGTCGAGTAACGGGTAGCGGCGGGATCCTTCTTCGGATCGGCGCTGTAGACGCCGTCGACCTTGGTCGCCTTCAGCACGATCTGGGCGCCGATTTCCGAGCCGCGCAAGGCTGCCGCGGTATCGGTTGTGAAGAAAGGATTGCCGGTACCGGCGGCGAACACCACGATCTTGCCCTCTTCCAGATATTGCAGCGCCTTCGGCCGAACGTAGGGCTCGACGACTTGCTCGATGGCGATGGCCGACATGACGCGGGCGGTGATGCCGGCCTGGCGCATGGCGTCGGCCAGGGCCAGCGAATTCATGACGGTGGCCAGCATGCCCATGTAATCGGCGGTGGCGCGATCCATCCCCTGGGCGCCGGGTGCAACGCCGCGAAAAATATTGCCGCCGCCGATGACGATGGCCAGTTCCACGCCGAGTGCCGAGACTTCGGCCACATCCGACACCATGCGTTCGATGGTGGCGCGATTGATGCCGTAGGCGTCATCGCCCATCAGGGCTTCGCCGGAGAGTTTGAGGAGAACGCGCTTGTACGCTGCTTTGGTCATGTCGGGACTCCTGTCGAATACGGTGCAAATTCGTTGCAAATTCGGTGCTCGGCATGAAAAACGGGCCTTTCGGCCCGCTGGTCCTGCCGGTGTCGCTTATGCCTGTTTGGCCGCTGCAACCTGGGCTGCCACTTCGGCAGCGAAATCGTCCTGCTTCTTCTCAATGCCTTCGCCCACCACGTACATGGTGAATGCCTTGACCGTGGTCGAAGTCGCTTTCAGCATCTGCTCGACCGTCTGCTTGTCGTTCTTGACGAAGCTCTGATTGAACAGCGAGACTTCCTTCAGATACTTCTGCACGCCGCCGTCGATACGCTTGGCGACGATTTCAGCCGATTGCACCGGCTTGCCGGCTGCTTCGGCAGTCTTGCGGTCTTCTTCGGCCTTGGCAGTGGCGACCGAACGCTCGGTCTCGATCAGTGCGGCAGGCACGTCGGCGCTGGTAAGCGCGACCGGCTTCATGGCGGCCACGTGCATGGCGACATCCTTTGCCACGGTCTCGTCGGCGCCGTCATATTCGACCACCACGCCGATGCGGGTACCGTGCAGGTAGGCGGTCAGCTTGGCACCGCTGTCGAAACGTTTGAAGCGACGGATCGACATGTTTTCGCCGATGCGACCGATCAGTTCGGCACGCTTTTCTTCGACGGTCTTGCCATCGAGCGGCAAGCCGCCGACAGCAGCCAGATCAGCCGGATTGTGTTCGGCAATCAGCTTGGCAACAGCTTGCGCCAGCGCCAGGAACTCATCATTCTTGGTGACAAAGTCGGTTTCGCAATTGATTTCGACCAAAGCACCGACGTCTCCCTGGATATGAGACGCGACCACGCCTTCGGCGGTGATCCGCGACGATGCCTTGGAAGCCTTGCTGCCCAGTTTGACGCGCAGGATTTCCTCTGCCTTGACGGCGTCGCCGCCCGCTTCGGTCAATGCCTTCTTGCATTCCATCATCGGTGCGTCGGTCTTTGCGCGCAGTTCGCCGACCATTGCTGCGGTAATTGTCGCCATGTGTTTCTCCTCGATCAGCATCGCCCTCCAGGGCCGAAGCTGTAAATGCATTGAATAAAACCAGATCAAAAAAAAGGGGCGAACCGATGGTGCCCCAATTCTGCCTCGCCTCTGCTTTGCCTTCACCAGGCTGTCAGAGGCGCCGCTTCACACCTGTGCGTTATGCCTGCTCGCTGACTTCGACGAATTCGTCACCGGTGGCGCCGCTCTTGATGGCGTCGACCAGCTCGTTGGTCGCGTTGGCGCGGCCTTCGAGGATGGCATCCGCCACACCGCGGGCGTACAGCATGATCGCCTTCGAGGAGTCGTCGTTGCCAGGAATGACGTAGGTCACGCCTTCAGGCGAGTGGTTGGTATCGACCACGCCGATGACCGGAATGCCCAGCTTGCCGGCTTCGGTGATCGCGCCCTTGTGGTAGCCGACGTCGACGACGAAGATGGCGTCAGGAACGCCGCCCATGTCCTTGATGCCGCCGATCGACTTTTGCAGCTTCGTCATTTCGCGCTCAAACATCAGGCCTTCTTTTTTCGACAGCTTCTCGACCGAACCGTCTTCGATCTGGGCTTCCATGTCTTTCAGGCGCTTGATCGAGGTCTTGATGGTCTTGAAGTTGGTCAGCAT
>JAYUWF010000331.1:0-3651 GCA_043753685.1 Herminiimonas sp. | reverse complement strand
CCTCGCAACTGCATGCGCGCGGCCTGAGCGCCCGCTCGATTGCGCGCAAGCTGTCGGCCTGGCGCGGTTTCTTTGCCTGGCTCTCGGAATCGACCGCGCTGCCGGCCAATCCGGTCGACGGCGTCAAGGCGCCCAAGCGCGGCAAGCCGCTGCCGAAAGCACTGTCGGCCGACGATGCGGTGCGATTGGTGGCGGGCACCGGCCGCGGCGCGGTCGATGGCAGCGGCAGCCCCGCCGATA
Organism: Herminiimonas sp.; assembly: GCA_043753685.1. GTDB lineage: Bacteria > Pseudomonadota > Gammaproteobacteria > Burkholderiales > Burkholderiaceae_D > JANXSS01. The sequence goes on along the minus strand of JAYUWF010000331.1, from coordinate 3,411 downwards.
TCGCCACCGCCGCCTGCAACCGCGCCATGTTTGAATTGCTGTACTCGAGCGGCCTGCGGGTGTCGGAACTGGTCGGCCTGGACTTGCGCTACGTGCATGGCCCGCAGGTATCCTCGGCTGGCTGGATCGATTTTGCAGCGCATGAAGTCACGGTCACCGGCAAGGGTAACAAGATGCGCATGGTGCCGGTGGGCCAGGCGGCGCTCGATGCGCTGCAACAGTGGATCGCCGTACGCCCGAGCCTGGCTCCACCGGACAGCGCCGCGCTGTTCGTCGGCGCGCGCGGGGCCCGCATGACGCCTCGCACGGTGCAGCTGCGCCTGAAAGCGCATGCACAGGCGATCGGGATTCCGGTCGACGTCCATCCGCACGTGTTGCGGCATTCGTTCGCATCGCACGTGCTGCAGTCGTCCGGCGATCTGCGTGCCGTGCAGGAAATGCTCGGCCATGCCTCGATCACCTCGACCCAGATCTATACTTCGCTCGACTTCCAGCGACTCGCGCAGGTGTATGATGCTGCGCATCCGCGCGCCCGGAAAAAGTAATCAATACCGGCTCGATGCCGCACCGCTGGCTCGGCGGCAAAGCGGTTCCGGCCGCCGCAGCACCGCACGCCGGCACCTGCGGCGCGACTTGACCCGGCAGCGCGCTCAACCCTGACGCAGTCGACGACACCACCATGGCACTGATTCCCACCACCATCCTGACCGGCTTCCTCGGCGCCGGCAAAACCACCCTGCTCAACCGCATCCTGCAGGAGCCGCATGGCCTGAAGATTGCCGTGATCGAGAATGAATTCGGACCGGAAAGCATCGACAATGAAATACTGGTTCAGGAAAATTCCGAACAGATCATCGAGATGAACAATGGCTGCATCTGCTGCACCGTGCGCGGCGATCTGATCACAGCGCTGGGCTCGCTGGCAGCCAGGCGCGATGCGGGCGAACTGCACTTCGACCGTGTCATCATCGAAACCACCGGCGTGGCCAACCCTGGACCGGTGGCCCAGACCTTCTTCATGAACGACGAGGTGGCCGTGCGCTATCTGCTCGACGCCATCGTCACGGTGGTCGATGCGCGCCATGCAATGCAGCAGCTCGATACCCAGGAAGAAGCGCAACGCCAGGTCGGTTTCGCCGATCGGCTGCTGCTTTCCAAAACCGATCTGGTGACGGCGCCCGAACTGGCGGTGTTGCGGGCCCGACTGATGCGCATGAATCCGCGCGCACCGATCGTCCACGTCGACTTCGGCCGGCTGCCGATTGCCGAGGTGCTCGACCTGCGTGGCTTCAACCTCAACGACAAGCTGGAGATCGACCCCGACTTTCTGACGCTCGGCGCGGAGCAGGGCCAGGATCACGAACATGAGCATGGGCACGGCCACGACCACGCCCACGGCGAGGACTGCGCCCCGGATTGTGCCGACGACCACGCGCATGGCGCCCATGCGCCGGCACACCAGGACGACATCCAGGCCTTCATGTTCAAGAGCGATCGCCCCTTCAACGTCGGCCGGCTCGATGAATTCCTGGGTGGGCTGGTGCAGGTCTACGGTCCGCGCATGTTGCGCTACAAGGGCGTGCTGTGGATGGACGGTTCGGAGCGCAAGATCGTTTTCCAGGGCGTGCACCAGATGATGGGCAGTGACATCGGCGGACCGTGGGCGCCAGACGAGGCGCGTGGTAGCAAAATGGTATTTATTGGCAAAAACCTACCAAGGGATACGTTTATTGAAGGACTCGAACAATGTTTGGTATAAACTAGCACCGCTTTAAAGTACGGGGGTCGGGCAAGACGCAGCAGTGATGAGTGAACCTGGTCGAGCACCCGATGAGATCAGGGCATTGCGGTCATTGAAAATAAGGGGCGCTATGAACGCAACCGTAAAAAAACCGGCCAAACTGGTGAGCGGCAAAACTGCCGGCGCAGCCAAGGCGCCGTCCAAACCCGCCGTCAAGAGTAGTGCTGCGGCAAAGCCCGTTAAGAGTGCCACGACTGCCAGTAAAGCCAAGGCGGCGCCCGCCGTGTCGAAACCCGCTGCCGGGAAAGCCGCCGGCGCCGTGGCGGAGATCGAAAAATCAGCCGTCGCGAAGCGGGCCGTCACAGGTGCCGCAAGCAAAATCTCCCCCGAGGATGTCCAACCCGGCAAGCATATGAGCAGCAACAATGCAAGCCAGGGATCCGGGGTTAAAATCGTCAAAACCGTAGTTTCGAAAGTAAGCGAAGTGGCAACCAAAACACCTAAATCAGCACCTTCCCCGACCGCCGACGGCGCGCTGTTATCAGAAGCGCAAATCGTCAAGATGGGTGAAAAAGACTACATGAACGCCGCGCAGCTGGCTTTTTTCAAGGCCCGCCTTCAGCAGTTGGAAAAAGATTTGCTCAAGAACGCAGGCGAGACCACGGAACACTTGCGTGAAACCGTCCTCGTTCCGGATCCGGCCGACCGTGCCACGATCGAGGAAGAACACGCCCTGGAATTGCGCACCCGGGACCGCGAGCGCAAGCTGCTCAAGAAAGTGCAACAATCGATCGCCAGCATCGATACCGGCGATTACGGCTGGTGCGAAGAGACCGGCGAGCCGATCGGCATCCCGCGCCTGCTCGCCCGTCCGACCGCAACGTTGTCGCTGGAAGCACAGCAGCGCCGCGAATTGAAGCAGAAGCTGTACGGCGATTGATCGACAACCGCCGATTGGCGGTCGCAATTTCTGCGTGTAACCCCGGTGCAGCACCATCGCGCCATCGCATGGCGTGGCAGCCGAACCGGGCTCTCCTGTAATTTCCTTCATGCGAACGATTCCGGTCGCAAGGGCTGTCTCGTTGCCTGCATCCTTATCCTCGATCTGTCGCGCCCAGCTTGCCGGCATGCGCCGTGACGACCGGATCCAGGCAACCGAGCTCATTTCCAGCTTCCTCTGATTCATCCGCTCTACCGGCCGTGCGCCGTTGCCGCGCCATGGCGCGGCGGTTCGCGCGGCAAATTTGCAACATCGCGCTGCGTCATGCTTTCGAGGTTTCCTGCAGACATTAACACGCTATAATTTGACTGCCCTGTCTGCGAAATTGTTTTAATTTTGTCAAGGAAATCGTGGGGATTTTTTCGCTGTTTGGAAAGAAGGAACGTCAGCCCGCCGGCGACGCCGCGCCCGATGCGCCACCGCGCAAGAAGCGCGAGGCACCGCATGGCGGCGTCGAATCCGCTGGCGAATCGTCGCGCGAGCAGCAAGCCGAGGGCCAGCGCCAGGTGGCCCGCGCCACTGCGCTGAAAATCGACGCCATCGAGTCGGAGATGTCGTCGGAATTCGTGAGGCCAGCCAGTACCCGAACGGTCACCGCCACTGCGGCCGCCACGGCCGCCGGCAGCGGCGTGGCGCCGGCGCAAGCGGCACCGCCCAGCAGTTCGATGCT
>JAYUWF010000330.1:0-3652 GCA_043753685.1 Herminiimonas sp. | reverse complement strand
GCGGCCGGTTCTGGCGTCGGGCGGTATCTGGTGATGGCAGGCAGGAGGGGCAGGCAGGGAGGTGGGACAGGTGGGACAGGCGGGACAGGCGGGACAGGCGGCGCAGGACCTTCAATCAGAACGGGAAGGCAGATTCCAGCCAGAGTCAGCGTCGACCGGTTTTCCTGCGAATCAGCCGTGTGCGCTCGCCAGCTGACAGTACATCGCATGCAGGCGCGCCACTTGCGGCGGCAGCGCGGCGCTGTCGGCATCGTTGACGATCACGTCGTCGGCCGCCGCCAGGCGCCTGGCACGGCTGACCTGCGCCGCCATGATGGCGCGCACCTGGTCGTCACGCATCGCACTGCGTTGCATGACCCGCGCCACCTGCAGCGCTTCCGGACAATCGACGACCAGGATGCGATCGACCCGGGCGCGCCACTTGCCGGACTCGACCAGCAGCGGCACCACGTAGATCTGGTAATCGCCGCCGGCGGCTTCCGCCGCGCGCCGGGTTTCGCTGCCGATCATCGGATGCAGGATCGCCTCCAGCCTCTGCTTGGCGAGCGGATCGTTGAAGACGCACTCGCGCATCGCGACCCGGTCCAAGGCGCCATCGGTCTGCAAAAAGCCGGGTCCGAACGCTTCCAGGATGGCCGGCATGGCCGCGCCACCGGGCGCCGTCAGGGCATGCGCGATCAGGTCGGTGTCGATCAGTGCTGCGCCGAGCGCGGCAAACAGATCGGCCACCGTGCTCTTGCCCGAACCGATGCCACCGGTCAGGCCGACCGAGAACCGCCGCGCGCCGCTCGGGCCGCTGCCGGTGATCGGGAGAATCGGATCGGCGCCGCTCACGATCTACAGCATCCCCAGCCAGGCTTGCGCGATCGGCTTGCCGTACAGTAGGGTCAGCATCCCGGCGCCGGCCAGGTACGGGCCGAATGGCATCGGTACGTTGCACCCGCGCTTGGCCAGCACGATCAGGGCGATGCCCACCACGGCGCCCACCAGCGACGACATCAGCAGAATGATCGGCAACATCTTCCAGCCCAGCCATGCGCCGAGTGCGGCCAGCAGCTTGAAGTCGCCGTAGCCCATGCCTTCCTTGCCGGTGGCCAGTTTGAAGAGCCAGAAGATCGTCCACAGGCAGAGATAGCCGGCCACCGCGCCAAGCACGGCATCGGCCAGCGGCACGAAGGTGCCGTTCAGGTTGATCAGCAAGCCAAGCCATAGCAGCGGCAGGGTCAGGTCGTCGGGCAGCAGCTGGGTATCGGCATCGATGAAGGTCATGGCGATCAGCAGATATGCAAACAGCAGTACCGCCAGGCCAGTCAATCCGGCGCCGAAGCGCCACACCAGCCAGGCCGACAGCACGCCGGTCAATAATTCAACCACTGCATAGCGCGGCGAGATCGGCGTCTTGCAAGCGCTGCACTTGCCACGCAGCGCAAGGTAACTGACGACGGGAATGTTTTCCAGGGCGGTGATCTGGTGGCCACACTTCGGGCAGGCCGAGCGTGGCAGCATCAGATTGAAGCGTTCGGTATGCGGCAATGGCTGGCCGCTTTCATGGGCGACGTAGTTTTCCGACTCGCGCTGCATCATCGCCGGAACGCGGTAGATCACCACATTCAGAAAGCTGCCGATCAACAGTCCGAGAATGGCGGCCATGAATGCGCCCAATGGTTCACCCGGCACTGCGAGGAACAGGAAATCCCGCAGCATCCTAGCGGCCCCCGCCAGTTGGATGATCAAGGATCGCGCCGGGAGCAGGGCGGTCGGCAGGTGCAGTCGTCGAGATCGCAGTGTGCATGGAGGCGGTGGCCGCAGCAGGAACACGCGGCGTCAGCAATAAGTTGTGTAAGCGCTCATCATAAATCAGATGCTCGCAGCCAACATCGAGTTTGTGCAGTTTGACGCCTCTGGCGGCAATCGTTGACGTGCATGCCGGCGCAAAGCCACGCTGCACGCTGACATCAAGGTGCGACCTGGCAAACCGGCGACATGGCCCGGACCATCGACGGCATTTGATGGCGCCTACGCCGGCAGGCCGCTCGGCGCCACGCTCGGCACCGTGAGCATCAGTCGGTTGATGTAAGGGTCGAGCGCCAGCGTACCCTGGTACGGCTCCGGCGCGTATTGGTACGCGTACACCGGCAGCAGCGAATACTGAATCTGCAGCATCAGCCGCGGCCGCTCCCTCGGTACCATCCCTTTGTGGACGCCGTAGGTGTCGGCGGCGAAGCCGAATCCGGCCGCGCCGGTCACCACGGTCAGCATGTCGGGGCCGAAGCGCCGCGCGACGGCATCGTCGCTGAATGATTTCAGGCGCACCTTCCCCTGCAGATGATGCGAGCTGCGCACATACACATGCGGTCCGGCGCCAGGGTCGACATCGGTCAGATATACGAAGATCTTGACGAAGCGCCAGTCGTCGGCATCGCGATGGAATGCCTGCACGTTTTCGCCCGGCCCCTCGCCCGGGAACGACCAGCGCAGCAGCAGGGCCGACACCGTGGGCTTGCAGCCGATGTAGCTCGCCGCCAGTTGCAGCAGATCGGTACGATTGGCCAGTTCCAGCACATGCGGGCAGGCCAGGATATCGCTGCGCAGATAGTCGGCGATGGTCACGCCAGCCGGTACCGCATCGATGACGAACCGGTTCGCGGCATCGTCACGATCGACCAGGATCTTGTCTTTCAGATAGCTGTGGATGGCGGCGACCTGGTGCGGGTCCAGGAGTGCCTGCAGCGGCGCATAACCGAAGCGCAACAGGCTGGTAAGCGCATATCGGCCCGCCGCGCTGGGCCCATCCGGATCGATGATCGGGCCGCGGCGCCAGCGGATGTATGCGGCAAGGCTGGCGGCAACCCACTTGCGCAGCCGTTTCTGGACCAAAAGACGCTGGATGAAATACAAGGGATTCGGCGCCGAACGGAACACCGTACCGCTTCGCAACTTTTGACTTTCCATGCAGCCTCCCGATCCGGTGGCGCTGCGTTCCATCGTGGAAGTAGTCGCCGTCGCCCGTGTCGGGATTTAAACCGTTTCCTTTAATTAAGGACCTGACAAATTGCAAACAAATTAAATACCGGCGGCTAACCAATTTTCATCCCGCCGATTCCGGGCTCCGAGCCGTTACACCACCGAACCGAGCTTGAAGATCGGCAAGTACATCGCGATCACCAGGCCGCCGATGATCACGCCCAGCACCACCATGATGATCGGCTCCATCAGGGACGAGAGGGACTCGACCGCTTCATCGACCTCCTGCTCGTAGAAGTCGGCCACCTTGCCCAGCATCTGGTCCAGTGAACCGGATTCCTCGCCGATGGACACCATCTGCGTGACCATGTTCGGGAAGACGTCGGCATTCTGCATCGCCACCGTCAGGCTGGTGCCGGTGCTGACCTCGGCCTGGATTTTTTTGGTTGCGTCCAGGTAGACCGCATTGCCGGATGCACCACCGACCGAATCGAGCGACTCCACCAGTGGCACGCCGGCGGCGAACATCGTGGCCAGGGTCCGGGTCCAGCGTGCGATCGTGGCCTTGCGGATCACGGCGCCGAAGATCGGCGCCTTCAGCAGCAGGCGGTCCATTGCCCGCTGCATGTTGAGCGAACGGCGCCAGGATTGAAAGAACAGGTACAGGCCGCCGAAGATGCCGCCGAAG
>JAYUWF010000329.1:0-3680 GCA_043753685.1 Herminiimonas sp. | reverse complement strand
CGAGACCGCCTTCGACTTGTCGAGCAGGTCGGTACGGCCGATCAGTTCGTTGTAGGTGCGAATGCCCAACTGCGCCATGATCTGGCGCGCTTCTTCGGCAACGAAGAAAAAGAAATTGACCACGTGTTCCGGTTTGCCGGAAAACTTCGCCCGCAGCACCGGATCCTGGGTCGCGACGCCGACCGGGCAGGTATTCAAGTGACACTTGCGCATCATGATGCAGCCTTCGACCACCAGCGGCGCGGTGGCAAACCCGACTTCATCTGCGCCCAGCAAGGCAGCGATGACGACGTCACGACCGGTCTTGATCTGGCCGTCGGCCTGCACGCGGATCCGGCTGCGCAGGCGGTTCAACACCAGTGTTTGCTGGGTCTCGGACAGACCCAGCTCCCACGGCGTGCCCGCATGCTTGACCGAGGACAGCGGCGAAGCGCCGGTGCCGCCATCATGACCCGCGATCACGACGTGATCCGATTTTGCCTTGGCCACGCCGGCGGCGACCGTGCCGACACCGACTTCGGAGACCAGCTTGACGGAAATCGAGGCGCGCGGATTGGCGTTCTTCAGATCGTGGATCAGCTGCGCCAGATCTTCGATCGAATAGATGTCGTGATGCGGCGGCGGTGAAATCAAACCCACGCCCGGCACCGAAAAGCGCAGCTTGGCGATGTATTCCGAGACCTTGTGTCCGGGCAGTTGTCCACCTTCGCCGGGCTTGGCGCCCTGCGCCATCTTGATCTGGATCTGATCGGCCGAGACCAGGTAATCGGCGGTGACGCCAAAGCGCCCCGAAGCTACCTGCTTGATCTTCGAGCGCAGCGAATCGCCATCCTTCAGAGGAATGTCGACCACCACGTTTTCGGCCCCGATGATCGAGGCCATGGTGTCGCCCTGCTTGATCGGTATGCCCTTCAATTCCTGGCGATAGCGGTGTTCGTCCTCGCCGCCTTCGCCGGTATTGGACTTGCCGCCGATGCGGTTCATGGCAATCGCCAGGGTGGCATGCGCTTCGGTCGAGATCGATCCAAGCGACATGGCGCCGGTGGCAAAGCGCTTGACGATTTCCTTGGCCGGCTCGACTTCATCGAGCGGTATCGCGGTGGCCGGATCGGACTTGAATTCGAACAGGCCGCGCAGCGTCATGTGGCGCTTGGATTGATCATTGATGATCTGCGCGTATTCCTTGTAGGTGTTGAAGTTGTTGGAGCGTGCCGAATGCTGCAGCTTGGCGATTGCATCCGGCGTCCACATGTGGTCTTCGCCGCGCACCCGGAAGGCGTATTCGCCGCCGGCGTCGAGCGCATTGGCCAGCACCGGATCGTCGGAAAATGCCGCCGCATGCAGGCGCAACGCTTCTTCGGCGACTTCGAACACGCCGATGCCTTCGACGTTCGAGGCGGTGCCCTTGAAGTACTTGTCGACCAGCGCACGATTGAGCCCGATGGCTTCGAAGATCTGCGCGCCGCAGTACGACATGTAGGTGGAGATGCCCATCTTCGACATCACCTTCATCAAACCCTTGCCGACCGCCTTCTGGAAGTTGGCGATGGCTTTTTCCGGCGCCAGTTCGCCCGGCAGGCCTTTGGCCAGCGCGGCCAGGGTATCCATCGCCAGGTACGGATGGATCGCTTCGGCGCCATAGCCGGCCAGCAGCGCGAAATGATGCGTCTCGCGCGCCGAACCGGTCTCGACCACAATGCCGGTCGAAGTGCGCAGGCCCTTGCTGACCAGGTGCAGGTGGATGGCGGACGTTGCCAGCAGCGCCGGGATCGCGACCATGTCGACGTCGACCTTGCGGTCTGAGATGATCAGGATGTTGTGGCCGGATTTGACGGCGTCGACGGCTTTCGCGCATAGCGACGCCAGGCGCGCTTCGATGCCTTCCTTGCCCCAGGCAACCGGATAGCAGATGTTCAATTCATGCGACTTGAACTTGCCGCCGGTATGGGCGCTGATGTTGCGCAGTTTGGCGATGTCGCCGTAATCGAGAATCGGCTGCGAGACTTCGAGGCGCATCGGCGGATTGATGTTGTTGGTGTCGAGCAGATTCGGCTTCGGACCGATGAAGGACACCAGCGACATGACCATCGCTTCGCGGATCGGATCGATCGGCGGATTGGTCACCTGCGCGAAGAGCTGCTTGAAGTAGTGATACAGCGTCTTGTCCTTGTTGGACATGACCGCCAGCGGCGAATCGTTGCCCATTGATCCGGTGGCTTCTTCGGCATTGATGGCCATGGGCGACATCAGGAATTTCAAGTCTTCCTGGGTGTAGCCGAACACCTGTTGACGGTCCAGCAGCGGAATCGTCGACGGCAGTTCGGCCGGCTCGGCGGCCAGCGCGCCGAGCTTGATGCGCACCGATGCGATCCATTGCTTGTAAGGCTTGGCGTTGGCGTAGGTATCCTTCAATTCCTTGTCGTCGATGATCCGGCCGGCATCGAGGTCGATCAGGAACATCTTGCCCGGTTGCAGACGCCATTTCTGGATGATCTTCGACTCCGGAATCGGCAAGACGCCCGATTCTGACGCCATCACCACCAGGTCGTCATCGGTGACGATGTAGCGCGCCGGACGCAGGCCGTTGCGGTCCAGCGTGCCGCCGATGTGCCGGCCATCCGTAAACGCCATGGCGGCAGGACCGTCCCACGGCTCCATCATGGCGGCGTGATATTCGTAGAACGCGCGTCGATTGTCGTCCATTAGGGTGTGGTTTTCCCAGGCTTCCGGGATCATCATCATCATCGCCTGGGCGATCGGATAGCCCGCCATCAACAACAGTTCGAGCGCATTGTCGAAGCAGGCAGTGTCGGACTGTCCTTCATAGATCAGCGGGAAGAGCTTCTGCAGATCGTCGCCGAGGACGGCCGACTTCATCACGCCTTCACGGGCGCGCATCCAGTTGAAATTGCCCTTGACGGTATTGATCTCGCCGTTGTGCGCCAGCAGGCGGTACGGATGGGCCAGCGGCCATTCCGGGAAAGTGTTGGTGGAAAACCGCTGATGCACCAATGCCAGCGCCGAGACGCAGCGCGGATCCTGCAGGTCCTTGTAATACACGCCGACCTGATCGGCCAGCAGCAAGCCTTTGTAGACCACGGTGCGGGCCGACATCGACGGCACGAAGAACTCCTTGCCGTGCAACAGATTCAACGCCTGGATCGCATGGCCGGAAGATTTGCGAATGACGTACAGCTTACGTTCGAGTGCATCGGTGACCATGATGTCCTGACCGCGGCCGATGAAGATCTGGCGGATCACCGGCTCCTTGGCGCGCACGGTCGGCGACATCGGCATGTCGAGATCGATCGGCACATTGCGCCAGCCAAGCACCACCTGGCCTTCGGCTTGCACGGCGCGTTCGATTTCCTGTTCGCAGGCGATGCGGGAAGCATTCTCTTTTGGCAAGAACACCATGCCAACGCCAAATTCACCGGGCGGCGGCAAGGTCACGCCCTGCTTCGCCATCTCTTCCCGGTAGTACTGGTCGGGTACCTGGATCAGGATACCGGCGCCATCGCCCATCAGTTTGTCGGCGCCGACGGCGCCCCGGTGATCCAGGTTCTTCAGGATCTGCAGCCCTTGCTCGACGATCGAGTGGCTCTTGTTTCCCTTGATATGGGCAATGAAACCGACGCCGCAGGCATCGTGTTCATTCGACGGATCGTACAAACCTTGGG
>JAYUWF010000328.1:0-3690 GCA_043753685.1 Herminiimonas sp. | reverse complement strand
GCTGAAGGCGCGACAGCAGGCGCGCGAACGCGCCGAGCACGAACGCGTGCTGCGCGAGCAGGCGGCGGCGCTCGAAGCCGACCTGTTCCGCCGCAGTATCGGCAGCGTCGCACCGCTGGCGGTACCGGTGCGCCAGGCGGCGTACGTGCCGCGACCGGAACCGATCGCACGACAGCACCTGGCCGATGAGCAGGCCGCGCTGGCCGAATCGCTGTCCGACGATTTCAGTGTCGAGACCCTGATGGACACCGATGCGGCGCTCAGCTTCGCGCGCAACGGCATCGGCACCGATACCTTGCGCAAGCTTCGGCGAGGCCATTGGGTGATCCAGAGCCAGCTTGATCTGCACGGCTTGCGCACCGACGAAGCGCGCACTGCCCTGGCCGAGTACCTGCGCAGTGTCGGAAAGCGCGGCCTGCGCTGCGTGCGCATCATCCATGGCAAGGGCCTGGGCTCGATCAACAAGGAACCGGTCCTCAAGAACAAGGTACGCAACTGGCTGACGCAAAAGGATGAAGTCATCGCCTTTTGCCAGGCCAAGGCATCCGACGGCGGCAGCGGCGCTTTGGTGGTGCTGCTGAAGGCACAGGGCTGAGATGGTGTCGGCGCTGCTAGCCAAGCTGATCGGCAGAAGTTGATGTCGCTGACGAATCTGATCAATCTGATCGAAATCCTGGCAATCCTGGTCGGTGCTTTTTCCGGATTCATAGAAGCGCGCAGCAAGAAAATGGATGTGGTCGGCGTCTTCACGGTGGCCTTCATCACCGCGTTTGGCGGCGGCACCCTGCGCGATATCCTGCTCGACAAGCGTCCACTGTTCTGGGTCGAGCATCAGGAGTACGCGATCCTGATCTTCGTGCTGGCACTGATCGCCGCGCCGCTGATCCGCACCTTGAAAAAAATCGTCTCGGAACATCTGATCGTGGTGGCCGATGCGCTCGGCCTGGGATTGTTTTCGGTGGCTGGCGTGTCGCAGGCGCTGGCAGCCGACATGCCGATCTTCATAGCCTCGATGATGGGGGTGGTGACCGGGATCTTCGGTGGCGTGCTGCGCGATATCGTATGCAACGAAATTCCGATGGTGCTGCGCGATGGCCGACCCTATGCGATCTGCGCATTCATTGGCTGCTGGGTCTATCTGCTGTTGCAGAAGGTCGGCGCACCCGCCGATTTCGCACTCTGGTCAAGCGCCCTGCTGATCTTCCTGTTGCGGTACGTCAGTTGGCGCCGCAATGTCTATCTGGGCGATTGACCGACCTGGCACTTCAACGCTTCAACGAGTCAGCGTTTCGGCGATTCAGCGAGCCCGTTACCACCAGCGTTGGAGGACGATTCGAGCTGCGGAGGCTGCGCCCGGAACCGGGCCCGGCATCAGTTGCGGAACTTGGCGTCCTTGGTGATGACCGTCATGTCGACATACTTCGACCCGTTGTGATTGGTCGGTGAAAAACTCACATCGAAGCCGCCGGTATCGAAATTATTGCGGTTGACGGTCTCGAGCGCCTTCACCAGCTTGTCGCGGGTCAGGTCCTTGCCGGCGCGCTTCAAGCCTTCCGTGAATACCTTGGCCGCGATGAAGCCTTCCAGGCTCGAAAAGTTCCAGTCCTTCAGACCGGCCTTGGTCATCACTTTCTGGTACTCGCTCACGATCGGCGTCGCCGCATGCCATGGGAATGGCACCACCTGCGAAATCACCACCCCTGGCCCGTCCTTGCCCAGCGTATCGGCCAGCGCCTGGCTGCCCACGAACGAGACATTGTAGAACTGGCCGGTGTAGCCGGCCTTCTGCATGCTGCGGATATAGGCGGCGCACGATGCGTAGGCGCTGATCTGGATGATCGCGTCCGGCTTCTTCGGCAAGATCTTGGCCACCGCGGCGCTGACATCGGTGCTGTTGCGCTCGACGGTCGCCGTCGCCACCATCTCGACCTTCATCAATTTCAGGGCCCGCTCGACACCGGCCAGACCGGCACGGCCATAAGCGTCGTTCTGGTAAAACACAGCGATGTTCTTGATGCCGGTCTTGACCAGGCGGTCGACCAGATGCTCGGTCTCGTCGAAATAACTGGCGCGGATATTGAAGACTTCGCGGTTGAAGGGCTGGCGCAGCGATTCTGCGCCGGAAAAGGGGGCGAAGAACGGTACCCGCGCCTGGGTAAAGATCGGCAGTGCGGCATTGCTGGTCGGCGTGCCGACGTATCCGAAGAGCGCGAAGACATTGTCGGTTTCGATCAGGCGCTTGGTGTTGGCAGCGGCGAGATCGGCTTCGTACTTGTCGTCGGCCTGGATGATTTCGATGCGGCGACCATACACGCCACCCTGGGCATTGACGGCGTCGAAATAGGCCTTTGCGCCGGCGTGCATCTGGGTGCCAAGCTGTGCTGCCGGGCCGCTGAAGGCAGCGGATTGACCGAGCAGGATTTTCTGGTCGGTGACGCCGGATTCGGCAGCGGCCGCGGCGCTGCTTGCCAGGCAAGTCAGGCCGATCAGTGCCGAAGAAAGAACTGCGGTAAGACGCGCTCGCCGGGTCGACAGGTTGTGGGAACTGGGTCGGAAAAACGGCATGGGCAGCGCCTTTTAAAATTTAAACCGCATCGGCTCCTGTTTCGCCGGTGCGGATACGAATGACCTGTTCGACGGTCCGGACAAAGATCTTGCCATCACCGATCTTGCCGGTGCGTGCCGCCTTGATGATCGCTTCGATCGCCTGGTCGGCGACAGCGTCGTCGACCACGGCTTCGACCTTAACTTTCGGCAAAAAATCCACGACGTATTCGGCGCCCCGATACAGCTCGGTGTGGCCTTTCTGCCGTCCGAAGCCTTTTACCTCGGTGACCGTCAGGCCCGTGACGCCTACTTCTGCCAGCGCTTCACGGACTTCGTCGAGCTTGAAAGGTTTGATAATTGCGGTAATTTGTTTCATGAACGCTCCGGAAAGTTTAACATCGATTACTCAATTTTAATTCTTTTGAGAAACTTTTTTGCTTGCTGAATCGCCATTTCGCCACGCTTTTTCGGCAGTGGCCCAGGTCACATGCAACTCAAGTACCCGACCAGCATAAAATTGGTGCGTCGCAGAGCGAACCGCCGGGGCCGCCGCAGGGTTCAGCGCAGGGCATGCCGCTGCAACCTGCCGGGGTCGGCGGTCCGCTGGCCTCCTGCTCCCCTACTCGCGGAATTTCGAGGTGATCGGATAACGCCAGTCGCGCCCGAAGGCCCGATGGGTCACCCGGATGCCGACCGGCGCCTGGCGCCGCTTGTACTCATTGATCTTGATGAGCCGGGTAATGCGTTCGACGTCTTGCTGGCGATAGCCCGCATCTAGAATATCAGCAATGCTCAGATTTTCTTCCATATACATTTGCATGATCGCGTCCAGCACCTCGTACGGTGGCAAGGAATCCTGGTCGGTCTGGTCCGGTCGCAGTTCGGCCGATGGCGGCCGTGTCAGGATCCGCTGCGGAATGATGTCGGACACCGAGTTACGGTAAGCGCACAACCGGTAGACCAGGGTCTTGGCGAGATCCTTGAGGACCGCAAAGCCGCCAGCCATGTCGCCATACAGGGTGCAGTAGCCGACCGCCATTTCGCTCTTGTTGCCGGTGGTGAGGACGATCGAGCCATGCTTGTTCGACAGCGCCATCAGGATCGTGCCGCGGATGCGCGCCTGGATGTTTTCTTCGGTGGTGT
>JAYUWF010000327.1:0-3692 GCA_043753685.1 Herminiimonas sp. | reverse complement strand
CCGCGGCGATCGCGATGTGGCTCGGCGTCAAGTTTTCAGGGAGCAGCGGTTTCCAGACTCGAGGGGTGAGTTACTCGACCAATCCGACAGGATGCCGTGCACCGTACCGTGAGCAAGCAAAAAAATAGCAGCTCACATCGAGCTGCTTTTCTGCCTTGCGGGCTCTGGCAAAATTACACCACCGCACCATCGGTCTCGTCCTTTTCCTTGATCGGCTTGATCAGGTCTTCACGCTTTGCACCCAGCCACATGGCCACCGCAGCCGCCACGAACACCGACGAGTAGATACCGAACAGAATGCCGATCGTCAGCGCGATGGCAAAGGAATGCAGCGTCTCGCCGCCCAGCAAGAGCATCGAGAGCACCATCATCTGGGTCGAGCCGTGGGTGATGATCGTGCGCGAAATGGTGCTGGTGATCGCATGGTTCATGACTTCCGGCGTGCCGAGTTTGCCGTAGCGGCGGTCGCGGAAGGTTTCCCGCACCCGGTCGAACACCACCACCGATTCATTGACCGAGTAGCCGAGCACCGCCAGCACCGCCGCCAGCACCGTCAGGGAAAACTCCAACTGGAAAAATGCGAAGAACCCCAGGATGATGACCACGTCGTGCAGGTTGGCGATGATGGCCGCAACGGCAAACTTCCATTCGAAGCGCAAGGCCAGGTAGATCACGATGCCGACCACCACCATCAGCAGCGCATACAGGCCGTCGCGCGCCAGTTCGTCACCGACCTGGGCGCCCACGATCTCGACCCGGCGCAGGTCAGCCGTTGGTTCCTGCTTCTTCAGGGCGCCGATCACGGTATCGCTGATCTGGGCCGTGCTGGCGTCTTTCCTGACAGGCAGGCGGATGATGACGTCCTGTGCGTTGCCAAAACTGGTGACCTGCGGTTCGGCAAAGCCGACGCTCTCGACCGTCTTGCGGATCTGCTCCAGGTTGGCGCCCTTCGGATAGGCGACTTCCATCACCGTGCCGCCGGTAAATTCGATCGACAGATGCAAGCCGCGATGCAGCAGGAAAAACACTGCAGCGGCAAACGTCAGCGCCGAGATAACATTGAAGATCAATGCGTGGCGCATGAACGGTATATCTTTTTTGATGCGGAACAGTTCCATCACAATCCTTTTTCAGACCGGAGGCGCTTTTTGCGCTTCCGAAATTCGCTACTTTTTCGCGTTCGCTGCAGGCTTGACGCCCAACTGCTGCGTGAACCACCCTGAGCGGCCCGGTATCAGCGTTTCGCCGGCGCCGTGGTAGCCGGCACCGCGGCGGCCGGCTTCCAGATCTGGCCGATCGAGAGGCTGGCCAGCTTCTTCTTGCGGCCGTACCAGAGGTTGGCAATCCCGCGCGAGACGAACACCGAGGAAAAGATCGAGGTCAGGATGCCCAGGCAATGCACCACGGCGAAACCGCGGATCGCACCCGAGCCGAAGATCAGCAGCGCCAGTCCGGCGATCAGGGTGGTGACGTTCGAATCCAGAATCGTGGCCCAGGCGCGGTCGAAACCGGTGGCGATCGCCGCCTGTGGCGAGGCGCCGTTCCTTAACTCTTCGCGAATCCGCTCATTGATCAGCACGTTGGCATCGATCGCCATGCCGAGCGTGAAGGCAATCGCGGCGATACCCGGCAGGGTCAGGGTCGCCTGCAGCGTCGACAGCGTGGCGATCAGCAGCAGCAGGTTGACCGCCAGCGAAAACACGCTGAAAAAACCGAACAGGTGGTAATAGATCACCATGAATGCCGCGATCGCGGCAAAGCCGTACAGGGTTGAATTGAAGCCCTTGGTGATGTTTTCAGCGCCGAGCTGCGGGCCGATGGTGCGTTCTTCGATGATTTCCATGGGCGCGGCCAGCGAGCCGGCGCGCAGCAGCAAGGCCAGATCGTTAGAGGCTTCCGGCGTACCCATGCCGGTGATCTGGAAACGGGCGCCGAACTCCTCCCGGATGTTCGCCACCGTCAGAACTTCACCCTTGTTCTTCTCGAACATCACGAAGGCCATGCCCTTGCCGATGCGCGCCCGGGTCGCTTCGCGCATCTTGCGCCCGCCGTCGCCCGACAGGTCGATCGAGACCGACGGTTGCTGGTTCTGGTCGTAGCCTGGCGTAGCGCCGGAAATGTAGTCGCCGGTGAGCACCGGCTCCTTGTAGAGGACCACCGGTGCGCCGCGGCCGACCTTGAAGAGTTCCGAACCGAAGGGGATGGTGGCGGTCAGTTCGGTGCCGCGCGAGACCGATTCGTCGACCATGCGCACTTCCAGGGTGGCGGTCTTGCCGATGATGTCCTTGGCGCGCGACACATCTTGCACGCCCGGCAATTCGACCACGATGCGGTCGGCGCCCTGGCGCTGGATCAGCGGCTCGGCCACGCCGAGTTCGTTGACGCGCTTGGACAGCGTGGTGATGTTCTGCTTGACGCCGTCTTCCTGGGTGGCTTTCAAGGCTTCCGGTCGCAAGGTAGCGACCAGTTTCAGGTCGGTGCCTTCCCCGGGCGCATCGGCCAGCGCCAGGTCCGGCAGTTGCGAAAGGAGCGTCTCGCGGGCGGCATTGCGCACCGCGACGTCGCGGAACAGGATCTCGATCGCATCACCGGCGCGGCTGATGCCGGCATGGCGTACATTCTTGTCGCGCAAAAGCGTTCGGACTGCGCCTTGCACGCCCTGCATCCGTTTGTTCAACAGCGCCTTGGTATCGACCTGCATCAGGAAGTGGACGCCGCCGCGCAGGTCCAGCCCCTTGTTCATCGGGAAGGCATGAATCTTCTGCAGCCAGGTCGGCGTGTTCGGCAGGAGATTGAAGGCCACGAGGTAGACCGGATCACTCGGATCGGCGACATTCAATTCCTTTTCCAGCAGTGACTTTGCCTGGAACTGGGTGTTGATGTCCGAAAAACGCACGCGGACCGCGCCCTGGGTACCGATCGTTTCGTAGAACACGCTGTCGGAAGGCAGGTTGCCCTTCTTGAGCGCGGCTGTCACGGCGCTGGCGATGTCGGACGTAACCTTGACGGTCGCCTTCCCGCTGGTGATCTGCAGCGCCGGCGATTCACCGAAAAAGTTCGGCAAGGTATAAAGCGCGCCGAACAGCAGCACGATCACGATCAGGATGTACTTCCAGAGGGGGTAGCGGTTCATGTTCTCGTGCGTTCGAATGCTTGTCGGATTACAGCGGATTACAGCGGACTACAGCGCCTTGATGGTGCCCTTTGGCAGCAGCGTCGTGACAGCCGATTTCTGCAGCGTGATTTCGGTGTTCGGTGCGATCTCGACGGTAACGTAGGCGTCGGTGACCTTCGAGACCTTGCCCAGCATGCCGCCGGCGGTGATCACTTCATCGCCCTTGGCCAAGGCGTCCATCATCGACTTCTGTTCTTTCTGACGCTTCATCTGTGGGCGGATCATCAGGAAATACAGCACCACGAACATCAGGATGATCGGCAGGAAGCTGGTCAGGTTGCTGCTCAGGCCACCGAGAGCGTCGGTCGGGGATTGCGCATAGGCGTTTGAAATGAACACAGGTAACTCCGGGAAAAAGGTGAAGGATCAGGCAGTCAGGGTGACCATGCAGCGTGACTGGCATCGCGAATAACCCGGCATTCTAGCACCGGGGTATCGTTTTCCGGCATTTCGCGCGCCTGGCAAAACGCGGTTCAGGTGGCGACGCGGGCCGCTTCAGACGCCCCGGGCACGTTCG
>JAYUWF010000326.1:0-11147 GCA_043753685.1 Herminiimonas sp. | reverse complement strand
GTCGCAGTGCTACGTCGACGCCGGCGGTGGGCTCGTCCAGAAACAGAATCTGTGGCTCGTGCGAGAGCGCCTTGGCGATCATGACGCGCCGTTTCATGCCGCCCGAGAGCGTGCGGATCGTCGCATTGCGTTTGTCCCACAACGACAGCGTTCGCAGAACCTGCTCGATATGCGCCTTGTTCGGCGGCTTGCCGAAAATGCCGCGACTAAAATTCACGGTAGCCCAGACGGTCTCGAACGCATCGGTGGAAATTTCTTGCGGTACCAGCCCGATCTTCGAGCGCGCCGCGCGGTAATCGCTCACCACGTCATGTCCGCCCGCCAGAACGGTTCCCGTGCTTGGAGTGAGGATGCCACAGATGATGCTGATCAGAGTTGTTTTGCCAGCCCCATTCGGCCCCAGCAGCGCGAAGATTTCGCCGCGGCGAATCTCGAGATTCACGTCTTTTAATGCATGCAGACCGGACTTGTAGGTCTTGGTCAGATTTTTGATGGAAATGATCGATTGCACGGAGTTCCTGAAAAATTGTTGCCCGGCGCAGGCGAGGCCGCCGGGAACGAAGCGCTGCGCAGAGCCGATGCAACGCCGCGTGACCGAACAGCCAGAGCGAGCATGCGATACCGGCAAAGCATGCATTTTAGGGCCAGGCGGGTTTTCACGCGTCGCGCGATGAAAATGGCAGACACCGAGAGCGTCATCGACCCGGCCTTGCCGCCCGGCACAGCGCTGATTAACGCTGTCGCAATTGGCATTTGCGTCATTAAGTCAGGCTGTCGCCTGCGTTTCTTTCCTTTCGGCATACTAAGAAAACTTTCGCACTTTAATTAAATTGCCCGCCGGCGTGCGTTACTTTAGTAGCAATGGAACAATAAATTGTAGAAATAGCCCGCCACGCTATTTTCAATGTATCTCATCATTCTTATTGAAAGGTTGCCATGATTGTCTCTACCAGTTTTTATACTTCCGGTACTGGAACACAAACTCCACATCATGGAAAAGCGCATCAAAGAGATCGACATTCAGAAATTACAAATTCACCAGAGTTCTCTAACCTTGTCAGTAATACTGCCAATGCCTTGAAAAATGATGGCGCTTCCGGAACAGACGATGAAGCAGCAAAGCAACTTGAATTCGGACGGGAGGTCCTGAATCAGGTTGAGGTTAAGAATGGAAAAATCGATCTAAAAGATCTTGCGCAAGCATTACATCACACTGCTGGCACAAAAGGCGCGCCGAGTTATAAGAAGCTTAAAGAATATTTCGGAAGCGGAAGACCGACTGTGGAGCAAGTGGTACTCGCTCTTGGAACTGGAGCCATTTATAAAAACAATAATGGGGATGTTGTCATCGGCAAAGGGCCGTCAGGAGCCAGGGGCCCTGCTGCATCGACTGAACCGAAATTTGACCCAAAAAAACTGCACGTGGTCTCAGATGGACAACAATGGGATACTCATTTTATTAAAAAAGCGGATCGAGTAACCGCACAATATACTTTGAATTTCATGGACCCAGCTCGCAAGAAGGAGTTTTTCCTTCAGGACGGCGAGCACAGGGGAAGTCTCAATCGAGAATTTTTACAAAATGTCGCCGATGGTCGAGTTACGGCTACAGAAGGAGAAGTGGCAATGTCCAAGTATCTTTTGGGCGACGATATTGGGGGATACAGGTGGTTCCCGCCAGGTGCTTCTGGCTCATCTTCACCCACTCTTGGGACGACGCCCTGAGAACCGCTGGGAACGGGGCGATTGGCGTTCTCAAACCAGGAATCAACAAGCGTTCAGGCTGCCTTCCCATTGGGCAGCCTCGAATGTGATTTATGGAAATGATTCATTCAGTGGACGAAGGTTGCAAAACCCTTTGAACTTCGGCAATCAGTTTCTCGAAAAGTAGCTGCTTTCGTTTGAAGAAAAACGCGCTCATCCGAGTCCCATTCACTCAGGCCGGCGCCGCCTGCACCGCCTGCAGGATCGGTTGCAACATGGCGCGCCCCAGCGCTGCGCTGCGGGCGCCGTTCCACCCGACCACCGGATCGGGCAGGATCGCATTGTCCTTGAACGGCATTTCCAACGTCAGCGAGACGCATTTGAAATGGTGCGCCACGTATTTAGACGCCAGCTTCAAGACGTCTTCGCGATATTTGCTCGCTGCATAACCGTACTCGGTCTGAAAATCCGGGCTGGCCAGCTTCAGGCAGTCGATGAACGCCTGTTGTTCGCGTGCCTGTTCGAGGCTGAAACCCTCCAGCATTTCACTGCCCGCAACGAACACGTAGGGCAACCCTTCATCGCCGTGGATATCCAGGAACACGTCGCATCCGGTGGCGTGCAGCATCGACCTGACGGCCAGCACTTCCGGGCTGCGCTCGGCGCTCGGCGTCATCCATTCGCGGTTCAGGTTGGCGCCGGTGGCGCTGGTGCGCAGATTGCCGCGCGCGGCGCCGTCCGGATTCATGTTCGGCACGATGTAGAACACGGCTTGCTGGCGCAGCCGCGCTGCAATCGGATCGGCCGGATCGAGCAAGGCATCGAGCAAGCCTTCGACAAACCATTCGGCCATGGACTCGCCAGGATGCTGACGCGCGATGATCCAGATCTTCTTTGGCGCTGCCGGGTTACCCACCACCACCGCATTCAGGTCGCGGCCATCGTGCGTGGTGGCCAGATCGAGCACGCGCGCTGAAGTTGACGCTTCGACTCGCCCCAGCAGGCGCAGGTGGCGCTCGAAGGAATACGGCTCGAAATAAGCGTAATACACACTGTCTCGCTCGGGCGTGTGGGCGATCGACAGTACCTGACCATCGAAGGACGTCGGCACCCGGAACCAGGTTTCGCGATCATAGCTGGCGACCGCCTGGTAGCCTTTCCAGCCATCCGGATAACTGGTCTGGCCGGCATTCAGCAGACGCAGCGTGCAGGCGGTATCGCGCGCGCCTTGCAGGCGAAAATAAAACCATTGCAGGAACTCGGCGTGGGAATCCTGGCGGATGCGAAGGTCGATTTGCCCGGCGGAGCGGCAGTCGACCAGTTCGATCGCACCGGCGTCGAAAGCGGAACTGATTTTTAGGGTCATGGAATCGGTCTGAAAGGTACGTGGAAGGTAGGATCAATGCACCGGTGGCTAAGCGGCGCATTCCGGTGCACGTGCACCATCATAAAGGATTTGAATTGCCGCGTTCGCCGCTCGCGGCGGCGATGACGACGAAGCAATGCTTGAACGTGCCCGGAACGAACCACGCCGGCGCTGCAAATCAGCATTCGCCTCTGCTATACTGCCCGCTCAGTCGGGGCGTAGCGCAGCCTGGTAGCGTACGTGCATGGGGTGCACGGGGTCGGAGGTTCGAATCCTCTCGCCCCGACCAACAACAAAATGAAAGGTTGTAACTCACGAGGTTGCAACCTTTTTCCCCATAGTGCTCCGGGAACCGCATTGCCTGCGTTGCAATACCGGTTCTTAGCCCCCTCCACAGCTGCTTCTCATGGAATCCGCCATGCGCACCACACTCAATATTCTCGGCGGCATCTTCATTTTCTTCGGCATCGTCTGGATCCTGCAAGGTGTCAACATCCTGCCCGGCAGTTTCATGACCGGCCAGATCCAGTGGGCGATCTACGGCGCGATTGCGGCTGCGGTCGGCGCGTTGTTACTGGTGGCTGCACGTCGGCTGAAACCCTGAGGTTTCAACCCTTGCCCGGCAGCGCGCGTTGCTGGAGCGGTTCGCGAAATAGTAAAACTGGCCGACCGACTCTGGCAGCAGCATGGTTTTCAAGTCAGCATCAGTTGCGTCTGGCGGTTGTTGCGCGCCAGCCACCAGCGCAAGGTCTACGTCACGTTCGGCCTCGGCCGGGCATATGCCATACAGATCAAGCTGATTTGCGAAATCATCGACTTTTCCAGAGACCTGATCAAACCGCCCGGTACGCCAGCGTTCATCCACGGAATTCTCGACCTGCGCCGTCAGATGATCACGATCGTCGACCTGCGTGCCTTGTATGACATGGAGCCACTGCCCGACACCTCGGGTGCGAGAATCCTGGTCATCGAGCGCGGCGAGAAACGCTTCGGCCTGATGGTCGATTCGGTGGAAAACATTGTCACCGTCAGCGATAGCGACCGGCTGCCGACGCCAAAAATCATGCGTAGAGTCGCCGCCGGGGATTTGCGCAGCGAAATGCAGGAAGTCATCGACATGCCGGGCGATGGCGATAGCCGCCAGACCTTGAGCGTCTTTGAAATCGATACCTTCCTCGCCCGTCTGGAAAGAGACATGGCGGCTGCGTGAGTCGATATCCAGCCTGACGATTTCGAGCCAGTCACTCGCCTCCCGGCGACTTGGCTTTAGAAAAACAGTAACCAGAAGAAACCTTTTTCGGCTATCCTCTCCTCTGAAGAGGATTTATTGATGTTGCATGTCGGTATTTTTTACACTATTTGAGTTTTTAAAACGAAGAAATGTATAAGTACATGATTTAAATCAGCTAATCTTTGATGGCGTACATCTTGCTCTTGTTCTAGCAAGCAAAATAAAAGGGGCTTGTTTATTGCTGAACATCAAGTGAATGTCGACTGAAAGTGGCTTCATGCATTGGCAATACCCAGACCGGATAATCAGGCAATTGGAGGGTGAATGGGCAGTTCGACGCACCAGGATGGCATTGATCCGCAAGCAGGATTGACCTTCGGATTCATGCGGCGTGACCTGGTGACCGCAGCATTGGTCGAGCAAAGCATCGCTTTGCAAGAGCAGGCTGGAACCAGCTACGCGGCAGTATTCTTGGATTACAAAGGCGTGCCCGTCGATATCGCGTTGCGGGTACTTCTACGGCCGCATCAGCGCCGCAAGATCGATTTTTCCCAAGCCTCGGCCGGCGCAACCGCGTAAGCCTGTTGCCGGGGTGCGATTGCCCTGCAACACATACCCCGGCTTCTGCCCGGGGTTGCGGCGACCCGGCCTGGCTACCGACCACTGGGGCGACGAAACGCGTTACTATCCGCGTTCACGCGCGCTGCACCCCGCAGCCGCTGCCGCCCCGGGATTTCGCACCATGACCACCTCACTGACCATCGATCCGACTGTCCTGCTGATACCACTGGCAGACTACATCGTCGAAGATCTGTCGAATGCCGACATTACTGCGACCGCGACCCTGGCCGCATCCGCCTTGAGTGAACTGGCTGCACCGATTCTGAAAATGCTCGGCAGTGCCGGGGCCGACACAGACGATATCGCACTCCAGTTTTTCCCGGACCCGGATGACCCCAGCACGCCCGGCAACCTGTTTTTCTGGCCGACCACCCGCACCAGCCAGGCCAGTACCTTCGCCGATGCTTCGTCAGCCGAATATTCGCTGCGTGCCGCGGTGTTTCTGTCGGAGCGCGACGACTACGGCGTCGTCTATCCAGCCGGTTTCAATCTCTTGCTGAAAATGGAAGCGAGTGCCTGTGAGCTGGTGCGTCAGCTGCCAGCCTCGATCTTCGAAAAGCTGGAATTTGCCTTGAAGGGTTCGAGCTTGCCAAGCGGCCTGGAATTTCTCGATGACATACAACATTTGCCACTGATGCCTGGGATGCGCCGCCAGTTTCTGAAGGCGATCACACGTGCCCACGAAGTCACCGCGAAATCGAAGCGCCGCGAATTCGAAGCAGTGATGCTCAATTACATCTGGGATGAGACCGAGCCGCACAAGGACTTCAGTGCGGTCCTGTCGACCATGGTGTCGTTGTTCGTGGCGATTCACCAGCAAGCCAAGAAATAAGCGGCTGGCGCGGCGAGGTCAGCCTCGCAGCAGGTGCAGGATATCGATTAGCTCGGCGCGCAAGTGCGTGACATCGACCTCCGCGTGGGCCGGCGGCACCGGTTCCGCGGGTTCGACCAGGCGGCTGTCGAGTTTGTTGCGGGCGCCGCTGATCGTAAAGCCCTGTTCGTACAACAGCTCGCGGATCCGGCGGATCAACAGCACTTCGTGATGTTGGTAGTACCGGCGATTACCGCGCCGCTTGACTGGCTTGAGCTGCGTGAATTCCTGCTCCCAATAGCGCAGCACATGCGGCTTGACGCCGCACAGATCGCTGACTTCACCGATCGTGAAATAACGCTTGGCAGGAATCGGCGGCAACGGCCCGAGTTCAGGTTTGCTCGATCGCTCGTTCATCGCTCATCCGCCAGCGCAGGCAAGGCACCATGGGGCACGGATCATGCAGCACGCACCAGCTTTTTCTGATCATCCAGTTCTACCATGGCCTTGAGTTTTTGACTTGGATGGAAGGTGACGACGCGGCGCGCCGTGATCGGAATTTCTTCGCCGGTCTTGGGATTGCGGCCAGGCCGCTGCGGCTTGTCGCGCAGCTGAAAATTGCCGAAGCCGGACAGCTTGACGGGTTCGCCGCTTTCCAGCGCATTGCGGATTTCATCGAAGAAAGTTTCGACCATGTCCTTCGCTTCGCGCTTGTTCAGGCCAACCTGTTCGAAGAGCAGCTCGGCAAGCTCGGCCTTGGTCAGGGTCGGCAAATCTTTTTCCGCTTGCGAGCGCACGCGCGCTTCTAGTACGGCCCGGTCAAGGTCGGCCGCCAAAACGGATTGGAGTTCGGCTGGATTCGCGTCATTCATCATGTGTGATCCCTGCTGCTTTAAGCGCGCAGTCTGGCGCCGTATTTTTTTTCTGCCGCGGCCACGAATGCTCGCATTGCCGCATCGACCGCGTCGTCTTTCAGGGTGGTTTCAGTATCTTGCAAGGTGAATCGGAAAGCAAGACTTTTTTCGTCCGACTCCAATCCCTTTCCGCGATATTCATCAAATAAAACAATAGCTTGCATGATACGACAAGCAGCGTTGGCACGCCTCTCTGCGAGAAATTCATCGATCAGATTTTGCGCGGCGACCGATTGCTTGACGACCAATGCCAGGTCCCGCACGACCGCTGGAAATTTCGAAATTTCAACGTACGCCGGGACCACACGCTGTTGCAGCACGATGGCATCAACTTCGAAAAGAACCGGCGCAGATGGCAGCTCATATTTTTGCTGCCAGCGTGGATGCAGCTCGCCGATGAAGCCGACTTCCTGACCGTCGCACAGTACGCGGGCGCTACGCCCCGGATGCAGCGCCGGGTGAACCAACGCTTCGAATCGCACCAACCGCGGCGCGAACAGTGCCTGAAGATCTGCCTTCATGTCGAAGAAATCCACCGCACGCGCGGCCTGGCCCCACTGTTCATCGCTGACGCTGCCGCAGGCCAGCGCAGCGACGCGCTTGGGCTGACGGTAACCGGCGACGGCCAGCGGACCGTCCACGACAGTGTCGTCACGTTGATAGATCGCACCGACTTCAAAGACCCGGATGCGTGACAATTTGCGATTCAGGTTGTAGCGCACGTTGGCAATCAGACTGCCGACCAGGGTCGAGCGCATCACGCCCATCTGGCTGGCAATTGGATTAACCAGTTTTACCGGATGCGCATTCGCGGCGAAGTCCTGTTCCCAGGCTTCTTCGACAAAACTGTAATTCACGACTTCCTGATAATCCAGATCGGCCAACACATGGCGAATGGCAAAGAGCGAGCGCAGGTTTTCAGGCGGCAGCCGGATCTGGCTGGCAGCCACCGGCGGCAGCGCCGGAATATTCTCAAAGCCGTAGATCCGTGCCACTTCTTCGATCAGGTCTTCCTCGATTTCGATGTCGAAGCGGTAGGACGGCGGGGTCACGGTGAAAACGCCATTGGCCAGAGAATGCTGCAACCCCAGACGCGTGAAGATCGCGCCGATCTGTGCATCGGTCAGTGGCACGCCGATGACCTTCACGGCACGCGCCGTGCGCATCGTGACCGGCAGGCGTTGCGGCAGATTGACGACCTGGTCGTCGACCGGACCGACCCGCGTCGCATTGCCCTGGCCGCAGATCTCCACGATCAAGGCGGTGATGTGCTCGATGTGCTCGACGGTGGTGGCGTAATCGACGCCGCGCTCGAAGCGGTGTGCCGCGTCGGTGGAGAAATTCAAGCGCCGCGCCCGACCCTGGATCGCCGCCGGATACCAGAACGCGGCTTCCAGGTAGATGTCCTGCGTGTCGAGCGAGACGGCGGTCGCATCGCCACCCATGATGCCGGCCAGCGATTCGATCGCGACATCGTCGGCGATGACACCGATCCAGCCATCGACCGCCACCGTACTACCGTTCAGGAGCTTCAACGATTCGCCCGTGCGTCCCCACCGCACCTCCAGGCCACCGTGAATCCTGGCGAGGTCGAAAACGTGGGTCGGCCGGCCCAGTTCCAGCATCACGTAATTGGAAATATCGACCAGCGCCGAAATCGGCCGCTGCCCGCTGCGCTCGAGACGCTGCTTCATCCATTCCGGCGTGCTGGCGCGCGCATTCAGGCCGCGAATGATGCGCCCGGAAAAACGGCCGCACAGGTCCGGCGCAGAAATTTTCACCGGCAGGATGTCGGCGCTGTTGACGGCAACGGGCTTTTGCAACGGCGCCTTCAGCGTCGTGCCGGTCAATGCCGAGACTTCGCGCGCCACGCCAAGCACCGACAGGCAATCGGCCTTGTTCGGCGTCAGCTTGATGGTGAACTTCAAGTCATTCAATTGCAGGTAATCGCGCAGGTTGCGCCCGATCGGTGCATCGCTCGGCAAATCGAGCAAACCGCCATGGTCTTCCGACAGTTTCAATTCCCGTGCCGAACACAACATGCCCTGCGACTCGACGCCGCGCAGTTGACCGACCTTGATCTCGAACGGCTTGCCGTCTTCCCCTGGCGGCAGCACCGCGCCTGCCAGGGCACAGGCCACCTTCATGCCGGCGCGTACGTTGGGCGCGCCGCAGACGATGTTGAGCAGGGTGCCGCTTCCGACATCGACCTCGCAGACATTCAACCGGTCGGCATTCGGATGCCGGCTCATGGCGCGGACTTCGCCCACCACCACGTTGGCGAAAGGCGGCGCCACCGGCGTGACTTCCTCGACCTCAAGTCCGGACATCGTCAGCAGATGCGACAGCTGGTCCGAACTCATGCTCGGATCAACCATCGTGCGCAACCAGTTTTCAGAAAATTGCATGTTTCAATTCCTTTGATACGAATATCGGGTCTGGCAGGCCGCCTGCAAGCGCCACTACCGCATCAGGTGATCTGCGATGGATCCGTCGGAGCGATCGGCTTAATTGAACTGCTTCAGGAATCGCAGATCGCCTTCATAAAACAGACGCAGGTCGTTGATCCCGTAGCGCAGCATGGTCAAACGTTCCAGGCCGGAGCCGAATGCGAAGCCGATGTATTTTTCGGGATCCAGTCCCATGTTGCGCACCACGGTGGGATGGACCTGACCGGCGCCCGAGACTTCCAGCCAGCGGCCCTTCAGGGGTCCGCTGCCGAAGGCGATATCGATCTCGGCCGACGGTTCGGTAAATGGGAAGTACGAAGGCCGGAAGCGCACCTGCAGATCGTCGGTCTCGAAGAACGCCTTGACGAAGGCCAGGTACACGCCCTTCAAGTCGGCGAAGCTGATGTCTTCGGCAATCCACAGGCCTTCGACCTGATGGAACATCGGCGAATGGGTGGCATCGCTGTCGACCCGGTAGGTGCGTCCCGGCGCGATCACCTTGATCGGCGGCTGATTCATGCGGGCGTAGCGCACCTGCATCGGACTCGTGTGGGTGCGCAGCAGCAGCGGCTTGCCTTCGGTATCGGCGCCGTCGATATAGAACGTATCCTGCATCGAACGCGCGGGATGATTTTCCGGGCTGTTCAGCGCCGTGAAATTCGTCCAGTCGGTTTCGATCTCGGGACCGTCGGCCACATCGAAACCGATCGAGGCAAAGATCTGTTCGACCCGCTCCCAGGTGCGCATCACCGGATGGATGCCGCCGACCGAACGGCCACGACCCGGCAAGGTGATGTCGATCGCTTCGGCATTCAGGCGCGCCTGCATCTGTGCATCGGCCAGGGCCTCGCGGCGCGCAGTCAATGCGGCCTCGATCTGCTCCTTCGCAGCGTTGATGACGGCGCCCTGCACCTTGCGTGCATCGGGATCGAGCTTGCCCAGACCCTTCATCTGTTCGGTGATCTGGCCGGTCTTGCCAAGGTATTTTGCTTTCGCGTTCTCAAGCGCGGCAGCATCGGAGGCCGCCGCAAAATCGGTGTGTGCCTGAACCACCAGCTGTTCTAGAAGACTCATGCGGTTTTCCCGCTCCATGCAGAAGGGACGCTGAAAATAAAACGGGGCACAGGTGATTGACCTTTGCCCCGCTGGGATCGTGCTGCACCGCTCGCGCGGCGCTGGTTGCTGATGGTTTGAACCTTAAGCTGCGAGGTTGGCTTTCACCTGATTGACAATCGCGGCGAAGGCCGGCTTGTCCATCACGGCCATGTCGGCCAACACCTTACGATCGAGTTCGATCGATGCGCGCTTCAGGCCATTCATGAACACGCTGTAGGTCATGCCGTGCTCGCGGGAAGCTGCATTGATACGCGTGATCCACAATGCGCGGAAGACGCGTTTCTTGTTGCGGCGGTCACGATACGCATACTGCCCTGCGCGCATGACGGCTTGCTTGGCGATCCGGTAGACCTTGCTGCGGCGACCTCGGTAGCCTTTGGCTTGGTCGAGGACTTTCTTGTGACGGGCACGCGCTGTTACCCCACGTTTTACTCTAGGCATGGTTACTCCTTAATTGAGTGTGAGGTTAAGCGAACGGCATCATGGTACGAACGGAGACCATGTTTGAATCATGGACTGCTTTCGAACCGCGCAATTGGCGTTTGGTCTTGGTGGTTTTCTTGGTCAGGATGTGGCGCTTGAACGCCGAACCACGCTTGATGGTTCCACCCGGACGCACGCGAAACCGCTTCTTCGCGCTGCTTTTGGTCTTCATTTTTGGCATGACAATCACTGTCCTGGGGACAGCTCCATTTTTGTATGATCACAGGTGGCAACATTTCGTTGCGCTTGGATGCCTGCTCTCACTTGTTATGCAGTGGAATCAAGTCCACTGCCATCGCTGCGCCCGTATCTTTCGATCCAAGCACTGCAAATTCTGTTGTTGCTGTTGGTTTTGACTTCACCGGCCGCCGCATTCAACCATATTTTTATTCGGCGTAGCGAGCGGTTCACAGTGGCGCCGAGGAGCGGATGCGTACGCATGTACGCTGAG
>JAYUWF010000325.1:0-3701 GCA_043753685.1 Herminiimonas sp. | reverse complement strand
GCCCCTTGCAGTGCTCGCACTGCGGCGGGCCAACCGCCTTGCCCCGCATCCCATCGGGACCACATCCATTTCCCAATTTATCCTGGTCGGGTACTTAGCAAACCGGAGAACCCACCGCATGGAAATCGATCCTGTCGACACCGTCGAATCGCTGCAAGAGACTGGCCGCAAGGACCGCGCCGCCGCCCGCTTGAACATGTGGGTGGCCATTACAGTGGCGATCCTGGCGACCTTCATGGGCATCTGCAAGGTCAAGGACGACAACATCGTCCAGGGAATGCAGCAGGCGCAGGCGAACAAGATCGATCACTGGAATTTCTATCAGGCCCGCAACATCCGTGAAGAAGTGGCCAAATCCACGGTTGTCCAGCTCAAGCTTGGCATGCTTGGCCGCACCGGCGCGGACAAGGTCGCGTACGAAGAGGCGATCCGTCAGTACGAAACGATCGCCGCCGAGCAATCGAGAAAGAAGGATGACCTCAAGCGTCAGGCCGAGCAGGACCAGATCGATTATGACGCCGCCAATTATCGGGACGACCAGTTCGATCTGTCGGATGCGCTGATCGCGATCGCCATTTCATTGCTGGCCGTCACGGCACTGACCCATCTGCGGTGGTTGTACTTTCTGTCATTGATACCGACCGGATTTGGCGTGATGATGGGACTGGCCGGGCTGATGGGGTTGGCGCTGCATCCGACCACGCTGATCAAATTGTTGTCGTGAGATTGAACGTGCCCCGGAAGATGCCGCTTTTCCGTTTCTGATCAGTATCGAACATATACCGCGCGCAACCTCTGTTCTCGACGTCGTCGCGAAGACGCCTCAAACGGCCTCGCAAGAATTTACATCATGGTGCGACCCGCGTAACGTACATCCTTGTAGTTCATCCCTGTACATTCGCTGTTGGAGTTCGACCTTGCAACCCACAAAAATATTTAAAAACGGAAACGCTCAGGCGGTGCGCATTCCTGCCGAGCTTGCCTACGATCGAACCGACCTGGAGTTGGAAATCGAGCGCGTCGGTGACGAAATCCGGATCCGTCCGGTGCGTCGCCTGTTGTCGGGTGTGCTCGGCAAGTTCGCCCGGTTCGGACCGGAGTTCATGGCCGAAGGCAGGGGCGAGCAGGAGCAGGCCGAGCGCGAGGTGCTGTGATGGCGCTCTTCATGCTCGACACCAACATGTGCATCTACCTGATGAAGCAGCAGCCCGAGCAGGTGACCAAGCGTTTCGCGCAATGCTATGTCGGGGATGTAGTGATGTCGGCGATCACCCTGGCCGAGCTCGAGTTCGGCGTTACCGTGTCGGCCAATGCGGTGCGCGAGCGGCGCAATCTTGCCGCACTGCTCGACGATATTCCGGCGGTTGCTTTCGATGCGGCGGCGGCGCGGGCCTATGGTCCCACCAGCGCCGCAACAAGGGAGCGCCAGAAGGACCACCTCGACAAGCTGATCGCCGCGCATGCCATTTCTCTCAACGTCATTTTGGTGACGAACCATGAACAGGATTTTATGGCCTATCCGAAATTGAAGGTGGAGAACTGGCTGCATGAGTAGCTTGGCCAAGGTTTGACCTTGGCGCCTGACCCGGACAACGATTCAGTGTCTGCCCGGTAGATCGATTATGTGTATTTAAGCGGTTTCAGTCGTTTCGCCACGCTGAAGAAAATGATATATGATATGTATATCAAAAAATGGAGCACGAAATGCGGACGCTTGTGGATATTCCAAAGCAACAGATCGATGCACTCGCAGCAATCGGCGCAGCAAACAGGATTTCTCGTGCTGAAGTGATTCGCCGGGCTATCAGCGCATATGTCGATCGACATCGCGCAGGGGGTGACGACGCATTCGGCATATGGAAAGGCGCACCCGAAGACGGTCTGCGCTACCAGGAAAGGGTTCGCTCGGAATGGTAAAGGCGCTGTTCGATACGAATATTCTGATCGATTACCTGAACGGGATTGACCAGGCGCGAACCGAACTGGCACGTTTTACCGATAAGGCGATCAGCCTGATTACCTGGATGGAAGTCATGGTAGGGGCGACCCCGGAGACCGAGGCCGCGATCCGCCGTTTTCTGTCTTCATTTGCCAACTTGGCAGTTGACAGCGTGGTTGGAGAGCGAGCCTTCCTCCTGCGGCAACAACACAAGATCAAATTGCCCAATGCAATCGTATGGGCGACAGCGCAACAGCACGACCGCCTTTTGGTAACGCGCAACACCAAGGATTTCAGTGCCGGTGAGCCGGGCATCCGCATCCCCTATCTGCTTTGACATTCACGGGTCGTCGGCCAATCGACGCGGGCTTCAGCGGCGTCAACCGAGTCGATCATGTCTGCGCCGGCCGTTTCATCTGGCACGTCGACGGCTGGCTCATTGTGTCGGCGTCGAGCTTCTGGTTGGTTTTCCAGCCGAAGCCGGTGTTTTCCTGGTCATAGCGAACGTCGGCGCCATTGGTCTTTACCCAAGTCGATATGTACATCGGTTGCAGCAATTGATGGTCGTTCCTGCGCATCGTGATGTCGCCGTTCAGGCTTTTCGATTTCATGCCTTCGAGTGCAAAGGCAACCTTGGTCGGATCGGCCGAGCGGGCGGTCTTGACGGCCTGTGCCAGCATGACCGTGGTGCTGTGGGTGGCGGCCCGGTAAAAATCATCGCGGTAGCGCTGCTTGAAACCGTCCACCAATTCCTTGCCCACGAAACCTTCATTGTTCGGATTCCAGTAGTTGATGGTTTTTACCCGATTGGCGCCGGCCGCACCCATGGCGGTCGGCACGCCGGTGGTCGCGCCGTAGTACGTATAAAAATTGACCTTGAGGTCCGAGTCCTTGGCTGCCTTGATGAGCAGGGCCAGGTCAGCGCCCCAGTTGCCGGTGATGACCGTATCGGCGCCCGACGCCTTGATCTTGGCGACGTACGGGGAAAAATCCTTGACGGTAGCGATCGGATGCAGGTCATCGCCGACGATCTGGATGTCCGGGCGCTTGCGCTTGAGGTTTTCCTTCGCGGCGCGCGCGACGTGCATGCCGTGCGAATAATTCTGGCCGATGATGTAGACCTTCTTGATGCTGGTGTCAGGCGTCATGAACGTCGTCAGTGCCTCCATCTTCATGTCGGAATTTGCATCGAAGCGGAAGTGCCAGAAACTGCACTTGCTGTTGGTCAGGTCCGGATCGACTGCGGCGTTATTCAAGAACACGACTTCGGCACCGGGGCTGCGTTCGTTGTGCTTGTTCAGCGCATCGACCAGCGCCAGGGCGACTGCCGAACTCTCGCCCTGCGTCACGTAGCGAAAGCCCTGGTCGATGACGGTCTTGAGAACCGACAGCGACTCCTGCGGGCTGCCCTTGTTGTCGAAACCAACGTATTCGATCGTATTGTCGCCGGCCCATTGTTCCTTGTTCGCCTGCTCGGCAATCATCTGGAAGCTGTGCAACTTGTTTTCGCCATTGGGCGCAAATGCGCCGGACAAGGGATCGATGACAGCGACCCTGATTTTTTCACATCGGGCTTCGAGCGGTATCAACACCGCCGTGGTCATCAACAGGCCGCACAACAGGCGTATGGATTGGATCATTTTTGTCATCCTCCTTTAGAATTTTTATAGTCTTTAATCCGTTCAAGACAGATTTTGCCTGGCACAGAGTGCTTGATGCGCCGAACCGGGTACTTAAGTACCCGCCCAGAATAAATTGTGAA
>JAYUWF010000324.1:0-3702 GCA_043753685.1 Herminiimonas sp. | reverse complement strand
ATCTTAGTCGCATATTGCTGCATCAACCCTTCGGGCTTGTAATTGCTGCCGTACTGAACGCAGTTCGCCTCGACCCCGGGGCTCGGCTTGCAGACTTGGACGCGCATGACCAGGTCGTAAGCATCGGTGGTGTTGGCGTACAAAGGACTGCCACTGGGCGTGCAGACAGTGGTGGCATTCTTACCTTTGCCCGTAGTGACGCAATTGATTGTTGGCGGTGTCAGGTAGGAGTTTTGCGACGTGTAATCCGACGACGCAGATCCGCTGACGTAGTTCGGCCCCAGCAACCGCAGCTTGTTACCCAGGCTCCAGATCTGGCTTGTCGCCGAGGTGAAGGTGAACGGCGTGGCGCCCGCGACGAAGGCCGTTGTCAACGTTTTGTCGGGCGCATTTCCCGAAGCCGATCCTTGGTTGGATCCCCATGCTTTTTCCAGGATCGTGGTGGTCGCGGTATCGACGACGCGATAGCCGCCGGTCAGCGCGGCGCGGAACGAATCGATGGTCTGCATCGATGCCCAGTTGAGCCAGTTCCCGCTCCACAGCGGATTGCTCGCGGTGCTGACGCAGGCGTGTGCCACTGCCAGGTTGTTCGGTTCGAAATAACTGTTGCCAGGCGTCGTACTGTCATACAGATACTTGTAACACTTGTTCGGATCGAAATAGCCAAGAAAATTCGTGGTGGTGTTGTACGGCGTGGTCGAGGCTTTGTAAGAGGCGCTGATCGCCGTCGGGAATTCCACCGACAGTGCCAGTAGCAGGTTGCCGGGTACGGTGGCAGTGGTCGATAACGGCTGATCGGCCAGATTGACCGCCTGCGCGCTGCCGAGCGTGGCGACCAGCGACAACGCGGCAAGGCCAAACGCCGTGCGGGCATGCATTGCAGCGGCGGTGACGATCGATTCGATTCTCATGTTGCACTCCTTATGTCGGCCTGGCGCCGGCGCGGTAAAGCGATCACAGCGAAATGCTCGCCTGTACGTAAGTTTGGGTATTGCGCGGCCCGGTCACGCGCACGCTGATGCGATAGACCGGCAGGCTGCTGCCGCCGGCCCGCTTGATCCAGATGGTCCCGCCCTTGTCGGCGCCGAGCGCCGAAATCGCGCAGCTGACCGTGCTGGAGGCAACCGTGCCCGCCAGGCACAGTCGGTCGATCACATAGCGCACGTTGACACCCGACGTGCTGTCGTTGATGTCGGCCGTCGCGCTCAGCCCGGCCGTGGCCCAGGCACTGTCGTCGATCAGCACATTCGGAATGCCGTGCGCTTCCGAGGCCAGGGTGGTGGCGAAATAATTGTTGGTCAGTGAATTTGCCTGCCGCGTCGTGTCGGTGGCCAGCGCGCCGCCAATCGACACGGCGGCGATCGCCTTGGCAATCGCCCGCTCCGATTGATTGACCAGATCGCGCTTGAAGGCCATGTTGCCGGCCAGGCTGAGCGAGGTGTCGAACGAGCGCACCAGCGCCACGCTGGCAATCAGCAGCAACACAACCGCCAGTAGCGTGAAGACCACGATGATCCCTTCCTGGCGGCGTGGCATGGACGGACGGCGCGGGGACGGCGCGGGTCGGTCGATTGTGGGACGGTTCATGATCGTTCCTCGGTTCTGCAGCGGGCAGTCGGATGTGACAGATGACATCCGGCGGCTCAGTTCAGCAGCAATGTGTTACGCAATGGCACGGTCATCTCGACGGTGCGGTAGCGGTAGTTCTTTTCGGCGGTTGCCAGCGTGCGGGTATAAGTCAAGGTCGAGCCGAGGTCGGAAAACAACGTCAACGGCCCGGTAGTCGCTGGTGCCGCGCCGGTCGCCGGTGCCTTTTCCGGCAGTTGCGTGCGCAGGATCAGGCCGATGCGCACCGCCTTGATTTTTTGAAGCGTGGCGACCGACGCGGACGTGCCGCTCTCCAGCGTCGCTGCGGTGTAGTCGGCCGTGCCCGGATCGATCCAGGCGTCGACGGTGCCGTTGTTGTCGGTATCCACGCCGTAGAGCGCATGCAGTTCGAAGACGGCGTCGGCCAGCGGCAGCGGCGTGTTGTAGGTACCCATCTGCAGCAGGTCGTACTGCATCAGGTTGTTGTCGGCGCCGACACCGATGATGGAAAACGAGGGTGGATTGGCGGCCGTGGCCGAACCAAGGCTCAAGGCCGTCGCCACGCTGGTGTAGCCGGTCAGGTTGACGCTGCCGATCGGATTGGCGGTGTAGGTGCCGGCCAGCGGCAGGGCCGAGACCGGGCTGGCGGCCGTGCCGCTGCCGGCAAAGGTCGACGCCACCTGTTGGATCATGCAGGGCACCGGTCCGGTGGCGCCGTTGACGTCGGCCAGAAGGACCAGGTCGTTCGGCTGGAAGGCGACGGTGTTGGTCAGGTTGAGCTGGGTGGCGCTCGCTGGGCCGGTAAACAACGTCGGCACTTCGCCGAAACCGGCAGAGCCCGACATGACGATCAGCGCATCCGAACTCTGGCCGCTCACCGCTGGCGTGGTCGCATTCTTGTAGATGATCAGCGGCGCCAGGCGATAGCTGCCGGACAGAGCGGTATTCATGGCGGCGAAGGGCGCGCTCATGGTGCCGGAAAAAGGCAGGATCACACCCGGCGAGGTCCGATTCGCCTGCAGCTGGCAACCGTAAGTAAAGTTCGAGCTTTGTGAAAAACCCGAGCCGGCGCTGCGCAGCACCTTGTCGAGCTGATAGGCGGCGAAAGTGCCGACCTGGCCGACGTCGTTGTTGGCGGTCATGGTGCGCTTGCGGCCTTCGCTGCTGGCCAGCGTGGAAAAAATCGCCAGCGACATCACCAGCGCAATCGTGATGGCGACCATCAACTCGATCAGGGTCATGCCGTGTTGCGCAGGGGTCGGACGGGTGTCCTGCGGTGTGTTCCGAAACTGGCTCATGGCATCATCACCTGGGTCACGTACTTGCTGTCGGCTTCGGTACTCTTGCGCGAGGCGGGATGCCAAGTGATGGTCACGGTGGTCATGCCGGTCGCATCCGGCGCACCGACGATGCCGCTCGAATTCGGCAGTCCCGATACGGTCTGGTCGCCGACCCGCGTCTGCCAGGCGGTAACGGTAGCGGCCGGCAATACCATGGTTTTCTGGGTCCACATGGTGGCCACGATGTCGTTGGCCAGCAGTGCTGCCCGGCTGCGATCTTCGGCATCGGTCGACAACTGCACCGCGCGGGCCTGCATGCCGATCAGTCCGAGAAAGCCGAAGGAAAAGATCAGCAGCGAGACCAGCACTTCGATCAAGGTCATGCCGGCCTGGCCGCCGACGGGTTGTCTGCTGTGGAGTCGATTGGCCATGGCTAGCATCCGTCGGGTTGGGTAGTGATGCTGCGCGATGTGTCGCACATCCTGATTTTTCCGTTTGCGCCAAGCTGCAGCTCCAGCGTCCGGTTGGCGCCAGTCTTGGTAACGTCGAACGTCGTTGTCGTCGCGGGCGCGCTGCATGTCACACCGGCGCCCAGTCCGGGCGATGCGTTGGCGACCACCCGTCCCATCGAGTTGAAGCAGACTGCCGCCGGGCCGGTGATCGTGACACCGGAGGTTTCGCCACCGAAGGAGCCGCCCTGCACGTAGTACGAACTGTCGACGGTTTCGCTGGCGACCACCGGCAGCACCTGGATGTACCAGTTCTTGCCGTTGGCAACCGCTGCGGCCGACAAGGCCGGCGCGGCATTGGTCAGCACGAACGCGGTCTGATGGCT
>JAYUWF010000323.1:0-11307 GCA_043753685.1 Herminiimonas sp. | reverse complement strand
GCGGCCTGCATGGCGTCGGCGTGTCGGTCACCAATGCGCTGTCGACCCGCCTGGAAATCACGGTGTGGCGCGAGGGCGGCATGCACCAGATGGCGTTTGCCAACGGCGACGTGATCGAGCCACTGAAGACCCGTCCGATCGCCCGCGACGAAAAGAAATCCGGCACCCGCGTGACCGCCTGGCCGAATCCGAAATACTTCGACTCGGCGGTCATCGCCACGGCCGACCTGCAGCGCCTGTTGCGCTCCAAGGCAGTGCTGCTGCCGGGCGTGAAAGTGACGCTCACCACCGCAAAAACCGGTGAAGTCCAGACCTGGCAATACGACCAGGGCCTGCGCGGCTACCTGATCGAGTCGCTGGCGCAAAGCTCCGGCGCCGAACCGGTGATTCCGCTGTTCGAAGGCGATCAATATGCGAATGCCGATACCGACGGCTTTGCCGAAGGCGAAGGCGCTGCCTGGGTGGTGGCCTGGACCGAAGACGGCAACGTGGTGCGGGAATCCTACGTCAACCTGATTCCGACCTCGGCCGGCGGCACCCATGAATCGGGCTTGCGCGAAGGCTTGTTCGGCGCGGTCAAGGGCTTCGTGGAAATGCATGCGCTGCTGCCGAAAGGCGTCAAGCTATTGCCGGAAGACGTGTTCGCGCGGGTCTCGTTCGTGCTGTCGGCCAAAGTGCTCGATCCGCAATTCCAGGGCCAGATCAAGGAGCGCCTGAACTCGCGCGATGCGGTGCGGCTGGTCTCGACCTTTTGCAAGCCACCGCTGGAGTTGTGGCTGAACGAACATGTCGATTACGGCCGCAAACTGGCCGAACTCGTGATCCGCCAGGCACAGTCGCGCCTGCGCTCGGCACAGAAAGTCGAAAAGAAAAAATCGTCCGGCGTGGCTGTGTTGCCCGGCAAACTGACCGATTGCGAATCCAACGACGTCACCCGCAATGAACTGTTCCTGGTCGAGGGCGACTCCGCCGGCGGCTCGGCCAAGATGGGACGCGACAAGGAATTCCAGGCGATCCTGCCATTGCGCGGCAAGGTCTTGAATTCCTGGGAAACCGAACGCGACCGCTTGTTCGCCAACAATGAAATCCATGACATGGCGGTGGCCATCGGCGTCGACCCGCACGGCGTGCACGATACGCCGGACTTGACGGGGCTGCGCTACGGCCGCATTTGCATCCTGTCCGACGCCGATGTCGATGGCTCGCATATCCAGGTACTGCTGCTGACGTTGTTCTTCAAGCATTTTCCGAAGCTGATTGCCAACGGCCATATCTGCGTGGCCCGCCCGCCCCTGTACCGGGTCGACGCACCGGCGCGCGGCAAAAAGCCGGCGCAAAAAATCTATGCGCTGGACGATGGCGAACTGACGGCGATCGAAGACAAATTGCGCAAGGATGGCGTCAAGGACAATGGCTGGTCGATCTCCCGTTTCAAGGGCCTGGGTGAAATGAATGCCGAACAACTCTGGGAAACCACCATGAATCCGGACACGCGGCGCTTGCTGCCGGTCAGCCTGGGGCTGTTCGACCAGGCGGCGTCGGAATCGCGCTTCACGATGTTGATGGGCAAAGGCGAAGCAGCGGCGCGCCGCGCCTGGATCGAAGAACACGGCAACGAGGCGGAAGCCGACATTTGATGGTTTCCTTGCGCATCCGGACTGGGCAACTGTTGCTGTCGCTGGCAGCGATGCTGGCGGCCGGGACCGCGCATGCCGATATCTTCGGCTACATCGATGCCGAGGGAACCGCGCATTTTTCCACCGTCAAGCTGGACGACCGCTACCAGTTGTTCGTGCGCGGCGACCAGGAATTCAATTCGGCCCAGTTCAAGGGCACCACACCGGGTGCAACGCCAGGTGCGGCGCTGGTGCCGCGCAACCGCTCGCCACTGTTCCTGTACCTGGTGCAGCATCCGAACCTGAAAAAATACGAGGGCTTGCTGGAGCAGGCAGCGCGCGATTTCAGTCTTGAGCCGGCGCTGTTGAAAGCGATCATGGCGGCCGAATCGGGCTTCAATCCGACGGCGGTCTCGCCCAAGGGTGCGCTCGGTTTGATGCAACTGATGCCGGCCACGGCCGAGCGTTATGGGGTGTCCGGCGATCTCAAGAAATCCATCGGCCAGAAATTGTTCGACCCGAAAACCAACATCCGGCTGGGCGCGCGTTACCTGCGCGATCTGCGGGCACTGTTTCCAGGCAAGCCAGATCTGGTGATTGCCTCGTACAATGCCGGCGAAGGCGCGGTGCAAAGATACCGCAACACGATTCCACCGTATCCTGAAACCCGCAACTACGTGCAACTGGTCACGCAGTTCTACCAGTTCTATCAACCGATCCAGGCGGCTTCGTCAGGTGCATCCGGCACGCCGCGCGGCCGGGTGCAGATGACGATACCCGGCCGCTCCAACATGCCGACCGCGCTGCAGTCCGCGCCGGCGCTGCCAACCGAATGACCTTGCTTTTATCCTGTCACCGTTAGCGACGAATGAACGATCAATCCAACCTGTTTGACCTGCCGCCGGCCGACGGCGCCGAAACACTGACGCTGGCGACCTTCGCCGAGCGCGCGTATCTGGACTATGCCATTTCGGTGGTCAAGGGCCGCGCCCTGCCGGACGTGTGCGATGGCCAGAAACCGGTACAGCGCCGGATCCTGTTCGCGATGAACGAACTGGGCCTCAATCCCACCGCCAAGCCGCGCAAGTCGGCAGCCGTCGTCGGCGACGTGCTCGGCAAGCTGCATCCGCATGGCGACCAGTCGGTGTACGACGCGCTGGTGCGCATGGCGCAAGGCTTTTCGCTGCGCTATCCGCTGATCGACGGCCAGGGCAATTTCGGCTCGCGCGATGGGGATGGCGCCGCCGCAATGCGGTATACCGAAGCGCGCCTCACGCCGATTGCCAAGCTCCTGCTCGATGAAATCGGCATGGGCACGGTCGATTTCCAGCCGAACTACGACGGCTCGACCGAAGAGCCGAAACTGCTGCCGGGCCGCCTGCCCTTTGCGCTTTTGAACGGCGCATCCGGCATCGCGGTGGGCCTGGCCACCGAGATCCCTTCGCACAACCTGCGCGAAGTGGCCAAGGCGGCGGTGGCCCTGATCCGCAATCCCAAACTCACGCACGCGGAACTCATGGCGATCATGCCGGGGCCGGATTTTCCCGGTGGCGGGCAGATCATCACCGGCGCCACGCAGATCGCAGAAATGTACGAGAGCGGCCGGGGCAGCCTGAAAGTGCGAGCGGTCTGGAAGATCGAGGACCTTGCGCGCGGACAGTGGCAGGTGGTCGTGACCGAACTGCCACCCGGCGCCTCGTCGCAGCGCGTCCTGGAAGAAATCGAAGAGATCACCAATCCGAAGATCAGGCTCGGCAAGAAAGCGCTCTCGCCCGACCAGATCGCGATCAAGCAGACGATGCTGTCGGTACTCGACACGGTGCGCGACGAGTCCGGACGCGATGCACCGGTGCGGCTGGTGTTCGAGCCGAAATCGAAGAACCAGGACCAGACAGAATTCTGCAACCTGTTGCTGGCACATACCTCGCTGGAAAGCGGTGCCTCGATCAACCTGGTGATGATCGGCCGCGATGGACGTCCGCGCCAGAAGGGCTTGATCGACATCTTGCGCGAATGGATCGATTTCCGTTTTGCCACCGTCACTCGCCGCTCGCAGTTCAAGCTGAAGAAAGTCGACGACCGCATCCATATTCTGGAAGGCCGGGAAGCGGTACTGCTCAACATCGACAAGGTCATCAAGATCATTCGCGAGGCCGACGAACCGAAGCCGGCGCTGATGACCGCATTCCGGCTGTCCGACCGGCAGGCAGAAGACATTCTCGAAATCCGGCTGCGGCAACTGGCGCGTCTGGAAGCGATCAAGATCACGCAGGAACTGGCAGAGCTGCGCAGCGAGCGCGGCACCCTGGTCGACCTGCTGGAAAATCCGGCGTCGATGAAGCGCCTGATCATCCGCGAAATCGAAGCCGACGAAAAACAGTTCGGCGACAAGCGCCGCACCTTGATCGAAGCAGCGGAAAAAGCCGCGGTTGAAGTCAAGATCATCGATGAACCGGTCACCGTCATCATTTCGCAAAAAGGCTGGGTGCGCGCGCGTACCGGGCACGGGCAT
Source organism: Herminiimonas sp. (assembly GCA_043753685.1). Classification (GTDB taxonomy): domain Bacteria; phylum Pseudomonadota; class Gammaproteobacteria; order Burkholderiales; family Burkholderiaceae_D; genus JANXSS01. The sequence continues at coordinate 7,179 of JAYUWF010000323.1, read as the reverse complement.
GACGCCGGCCAGTTCACCTTCAAGGCTGGCGATGGCCTGTACCGTACCTTCGAATGCCGCACTACCGAAAACCTGCTGGCGTTCGGTTCGAACGGCCGGATCTATTCGGTCGGCATTGGTCTCTTGCCAGGCGCACGCGGCGACGGCGTGCCGATCACGACGCTGGTCGATCTGGCCTCAGGCAGCACGATCCTGCATTACTTCGCCGGACCGGCGGACGCCAACCTGCTGCTGGCGTCCTCAGCCGGTTATGGTTTCTCGGCACGCGCCGGCGACATGGTCGGTCGCAACAAGGCCGGCAAGGCATTCATGACGCTCGACGAGGGCGATGTACCGCTGCTGCCGCGCGAGATAGGACCGAAGGCCAGCGCGATCGCCTGCCTGTCCGAGAAGGGCCGCTTGCTGGTGTTCGGCATGGATGAAATAAAAACGCTGTCGGGCGGTGGCCGCGGCGTGATCCTCATGGACCTCGAGCCGCGCGAAAAACTGCAGGCGGTTCAACCGATCACTCAAAAGGGCGTGGTGGTGTTCGGCATCGGACGCGGCGGCAAGGCGCAGCAGGTAGCCCTGTCGGCGTCCGGGCTGGCGGTGCACATCAACAAGCGGGCGCGCAAGGGCAAGCCACTGGAGTCGAAGCTGAAGGCGAATGGATTGATTGCGGCGGAGTAGAGGCAACGCGGTTGCATCAACGCGTTGTTGCTGACGTCGCGCTGCAACGACGCAGTCAAACAGGGTCAGAGTTTTTTTTCGCGTCGTTTGCGAAAATTACTCTGACCCTATTTGACGGGCCATGGAATGGCGACGGTTGCGATTCGAAGTGCAATCCACAGCCTCTGTTTGAACCCGTAAAAAAGGGTCAGAGTAAATTTTCGCATGACCCTGCGAAAAAAACTCTGACCCCATTTTACTAGCCTGCCGCTTTGATTCAGTCTCCAAACCCGACTGCGATTGCCACCATGTTCAACCTCGTTCGACCTGCAATTCTGTCTCGCAGCCTGCGCGCCGCAGCCCTGCTGCCCGCCCTCTTCTGCCTATCCTGCAGCACCACCAACCCCTACTACGACCCCGCCATCCCCCATCGCGCCCAGGAAGGCTTCCGCAACAACTACCTGACCGAACCCATCGGCGGATCCTTCCTCAAGTGGCAATACGAACGCACCCGCGACGGCGTACCCAAACCGCCCGCCAACAATTACCAATTCCCGGTCGACCATCCCGATGTCGCCTGGTTGAAGGCCAACCGCAGCGTCAACACGGCAACCTGGATCGGCCATGCCACGGTACTCATGCAGGTCGCCGGCGTCAACATCCTCACCGATCCGATCTTTTCCGAGCGCGCCTCACCCGTCGGTTTCGCGGGACCAAAGCGCAAGGTGGCGCCCGGACTCAGCTACGACCAGCTGCCGCACATCGACGTGGTCGTCATCTCGCACAACCACTACGACCATCTCGACCGCGACAGCGTGCAGCGGCTGAATGCGCAGGCAGGCGGTGCGCCCCTGTTCCTGGTCGGCCTGGGCAACAAGGCATGGATGAATGAAGCCGGCATCACCAATGTGCGCGAGATGGACTGGTGGCAGCAGACCGATGCCAACGGCCTGGAGATCACCTTCGTGCCGGTACAGCACTGGTCGGCGCGCGGCGTCACCGATCGGTTCAAGACATTGTGGGGCGCCTGGGTGGTGAAGGCGCCGGAAAAGACGTCCGCGACGGCAGGGACTGCAGCGAATGCAGCGTCCGCACAGCAGCCATTCTCATTCTTCTTCGCTGGCGACGCCGGGTATTCCAAGGATTTCGCCGACATCCACAAACGCTTCGACCGATTCGATCTCGCGCTGCTGCCGATCGGTGCGTATGCGCCGCGCTGGTTTATGAAGAATCAGCATGTCGACCCGGCCGAGGCAGTGCAGATCCATCGCGACCTGCGGGCGAAACAATCGGTCGCGATCCACTGGGGGACGTTCGAGCTGACCGATGAACCGCTGGACGAGCCGCCCCTGGCACTGGTCCGCGAGCGAGAGAAAGCCGGCGTCCCGGACGCCGATTTCGCGGCGTTGCGGCATGGTGAAATGCGGAAGTTTTAGAGACGCGCTGCGATCAACTTGCCCAGCCTGGCGATGCCTTCCCGAATCCGCTCCGGGGAGACCGTCACAAAACTCAGTCGCAGCGTATGCTTCTGCGGCGCGTTCGCATAGAACGGCGCGCCTGGCACGAAGGCGACGTTTTCCTTCAACGCCGCTTCCAGCAACTGCATGCTGTCGATATGTTCCGGCAGCGTGACCCAGATGAACATGCCACCTTCCGGCCTGGTCCAGGTGACCGGTGCCGGGAAAAACTCGGTCAGCGCATCGAGCATCGCCTGGCACTGGTCGGCATACAACTTGCGAATCGTCGGAATGTGCTGCGTCAGAAAACCATCCTTGACCACTTCATGCACCACCATCTGCGTCAATTGCGCGGTGTGCAGATCGGCGGCCTGTTTTGCCTGTTCCAGCTTGCGCGTCAGCGTCACCGGCGCGATCACGTAACCGAGACGGATTCCGGGCGTCAGCACCTTCGAGAACGACCCCATGTAGATCACGCCTTGCGGATTCATGTTCAACATCTTCGGCAGCGGTTCGCCGTGGTAGCAGAGGTCGCCGTAGGGGTTGTCTTCGATCAGCGGCAGGCCCAGCGCCGCGCAGGTATCGACCAATTGCGTGCGTCGTTCCAGGCTCAACGTGCGTCCGGTCGGATTCTGGAAATTCGGCAGCGCATACAGCAGGCGCGCATCGGCGCCGAGCTTGCCGACTTCGGCGGGAATTACGCCACCCTCGTCGCTCGGCACCGACACGAATTCCGGTTGATACACCGAAAATGCCTGCAGCGCGCCCAGGTAGCTCGGCGTCTCCACCAGCACCTTGCTGCCTTCGTCGATCAAGACCTTGCCGAGCAAATCCAGTCCCTGCTGCGAGCCGGAGACCATCAGCACCTGTTCCGGCGAAATCTGCGAGCCCGGCAGCGACAGTGAATCGGCGATCCATTCGCGCAGTGGCGCATAGCCATCGGAGGGTCCGTACTGCAGCGCGACCTTGCCTTCACGCGAGAGCACGCTGTCGAAGGCGGCCCGCATGGTCTCGACCGGAAAGGTCAGCGGCGAGGGCAGCCCACCGGCGAATGAAATGATCTCCGGTCGCATCGTGACCTTCAGGATTTCACGAATGACCGAGCTTTGCAGTTGCTCGGCACGCTGGGAAAAACGCCATGTGATCGGACGCGGTAGCTCAGGTTTCATGCGAATCTCGAGGAAGTGGAAGCGGTTGTAAAGTGGTGCAACGCAGGAGAACGACGCTCGATCAGGCGTCGCCGATTTCGGCGATCAGTTCAATCTCGACGCAGGCGCCCATCGGAATCTGCGCCACGCCGAAGGCGGAACGGGCATGCTTGCCCTGCTCGCCGAAGACTTCGCCGAACAGTTCGGAGGCGCCGTTGGTGACCAGGTGCTGCTCGATGTAGTCCGGCGTGGAATTGACCAGGCTCATCACCTTGACGATGCGCCTGACCCGGTTCAGGTCGCCGCCGCAGGCAGCCTGCAGCGTCGCCATCAGGTCGATCGCCACCGCGCGGGCGGCCAGCTTGCCTTCTTCGGTCGAAATGTTCTTGCCGAGCTGGCCGACCCAGGGCTTGCCGTCTTTCTTGGCGATGTGGCCGGACAGGAAAATCGTGTTGCCGGTCTGCGCATGCATCACGTACGCTGCGGCCGGTACGGCCACGGCCGGCAGCGTGATGTTCAGGGCTTCAAGTTTTGTGTAGTAGGACATGCAGGACTCCGTATGCAGATCGATGTGACCGAGGGCATGATTTTACCTCGCGTCGGACCAGGCATTCCGCTCATCGGCCGATCGGCATGCGCCGGCCCACCGCGACCACGCAGATGATGGCAATGGCGAACACGATGTTGCGTATTTCAAGCACTTCGCCCAGCAGCAGCGCGGCGCCCACCAGCGTCAGGAATGGCTGCAGCAACTGCACCTGCCCGACCCGGGCGATACCACCCAGGGCCAGCCCCTTGTACCAAAAAAAGAACCCGATGAACATCGACATGAACGAGACGTAGGCAAAGCTGGCCCAGGCCCGCGGCGAGGCGCCGACGCCGTGTCTCAATCCGATCCAGATCGTCAGCGGCAAGGCGATTGGCAACGCCAGCAGCAGCGCCCAGGAAATCACCTGCGGGCCGCCCATGGTGCGTGCCAGCCGTCCGCCTTCGGCATACCCCATCGCCGCCGCGATCACGGCGGCGAACAGCGCCAGGTCAGCCGCATGCAGTCCGGCGCCAGCATGCGGCGGCGCATCGAGCCAGGCATAGGCGACCACCATCGCGCTGCCAGCCACGGCCGCGCACCAGAAACCGATCGATGGCCGTTCGCCGAAGCGCAGGGCGCCGAACAGGGCGGTCGCCAGCGGCAGGATGCCGAGCACGATGGCGCCATGCGAAGCCGGCACCGATTGCATCGCGATCGAGCTGAACACCGGAAAACCGATCACCACCCCGAGCGACGTGATGACCAAGGCCCTGCACTGCACCGCTGTCGGCAACGATGCGCCCTGCTTCCAGAGCAACAGCCCGGCGCAGAGCGCAGCAACCACGGCGCGCCCCAGCGCAACGAACAGGGGGTCGAGTTCGGCGACGGCGATCCGCGTGAACGGCAACGTCAGGCTGAAAATGGCAACGCCGATCAAGCCAAGCCACATGCCACGGGTTTCAGCATTGGTTGCGCCGATTGCGCCGATTGTGCCGATTGCGCCAGTTGCGGCGTTGCCACGAGTGAACCGGTCCATGATCTTCCAAAGCTGTTTTCGATAAGGTATCCTAGCCGAAGCTACCATTACAGTACCAATACACTTTTCCAAATAACCTTGACGACTGTAACGGCCATATGACCAAGACAGCCAGCCTGCCCGCCGCCGCACTTGTGCCTGTTCCTGCACCGTTGCCGGCCGGGCCCCGCGCCACGTTGTCCCATCAGACCGCGCGCGCGGTGCTGAGCGGCGCAGCCCTGCTATCGCGCGATGGCGCCAGTTCACTGGTCGAGCAGATCGTGGCGCTGGTCGAGGCGCGCATCGACGACAAGCTGTTGCGCAACGGCGCGCGCATGCCGTCGATCCGGCAGTTTGCCGACCTGCATGCGGTGTCGCGCTTCACCGTCGTGGAAGCCTATGACCGGCTGGTGGCGCGCGGCTTTCTCGAGTCACGTCGCGGCTCGGGCTTTTTCGTGCGCGATCGCACGCCCGTGATGCCGGCAACCCGCGCACCCCATCCCCTGGCGGAACCACCGAATCTGCAACCACGCCAACTCGATGTGGTCTGGCTGGTTCGCAACATGTTCCGCCAGCTGCCACCGGAGAAAACGCCGGGCCTGGGCATCCTGCCCAATGACTGGCTCGACGGCGACCTGGTGGCCAACGGTCTGCGCGCCATCAGCCGCCAGAACATGAATTTGCTGCTGCAATACGGCACGCCGCAGGGCTTCCTGCCCTTGCGCCAGCAATTGCAATTGAAGCTGGCCGAACTGGAAATCGCCGCCACCCCCGAGCAGATCGTCACCACCGCCGGCGTCACGCAGGCGCTCGACCTGGTGGCGCGGCATTTCCTGCAACCGGGCGACGTGATCTTCGTCGACGATCCGGCCTGGTTCCTGATGTTCGGCTCGTTCGCCACCCTGGGCGCCAAGGTGGTCGGCATTCCACGGCTGGCGGATGGTCCGGACATCGCCCGCCTGAGCGAGATGGCCGAACTGCATAGACCGAAGCTGTATGTCATCAATTCGGTGCTGCACAATCCCACCTCAACCTCGCTGTCGGCGGCCAAGGCATTCCAGATCCTGAAGCTCGCCGAGCAGCACGACTTCATGATCGTCGAGGACGACATCTATTGCGACATGCATCCCGGCTCCGCGGTGCAGCCGGCCACCCGCATCGCCGCGCTCGATCAATTGAACCGGGTGATTTACCTGAGCGGTTTTTCCAAGACGCTGGCGGCCAACCTGCGGGTCGGCTTCATCGCCGCGGCGCCCCAGCTGGCGCGCGACCTGACCGATCGCAAGATGCTGACCACGCTCACTACCAGTGAGATCGGCGAACGAGTGGTGTACAAGATCCTGTCCGAAGGCCACTACCGCAAACATGTGGAGCGCCTGCGCGCCAAGCTCGACGGCGCCCGCGACCGCACCGTGCGGCAACTGGAGAAGGCCGGGCTGAAGGTCGACATCCACACCTCCGCCGGCATGTTCGTCTGGACCGATACCGGGTGCGACACCAATCGGCTGACCGAATTGGCAATGGATCAGGGATTCCTGCTGGCGCCGGGCAGTCTGTTTTCTCCTAATCAACTGCCGTCGACGCGCATGCGGGTCAATGTCGCGACCATGGCCGACCCGGGTATCTGGCGCTTTCTGGAGCAAACCATCGCGCGCGCTTGAAATTGCCTTTTCAACCCCAATATCCTGCCATACCGCATGAACGGCGCACGCCAGTGCCGGCATCAAGCACTTCGCTCGAGGGACTTCCTGCCTTGACCGACGACGCGAAACGGCTGGATTGGCGTTGCAGTGTGTACATTCACTTTTTAAAATAGCCGCTTTTCATTTTTTATATTAATTTCTCCGAGGGTAAAAATGGTCGTTGCTGAAAAACAGACACTGGGATTCCAGGCAGAAGTCAAACAGCTGCTGCAGCTGATGATCCATTCGCTGTATTCGAACAAGGAAATCTTCTTGCGCGAGTTGATTTCGAATGCCTCGGATGCCGCGGACAAGCTGCGTTTCGAAGCGATCAACAATGGCGCGCTGTTCGAGAACGACGCCGACCTGCAGATCAAGGTCGGCTTCGACAAGGCTGCCCGCACCATCACGATTTCCGACAACGGTATCGGCATGAGCCGCGATGACGCGATCGAGCACCTGGGCACGATCGCGAAATCCGGCACCCGCGAATTCTTTTCGCAGCTCTCCGGCGACCAGCAAAAGGATGCAGCGCTGATCGGCCAGTTCGGCGTCGGTTTCTATTCCGCATTCATCGTCGCCGACCGCATCACGGTCGAGACCCGCCGCGCCGGCACGCCGGCCGCAGAAGGCGTGCGCTGGGAATCCGAAGGCGCCGGCGACTTCACGGTCGAAGCGATCGACAAGCCGACGCGCGGCA
>JAYUWF010000322.1:0-11349 GCA_043753685.1 Herminiimonas sp. | reverse complement strand
TTCCGGATCGGTCTTGCCCATCAGGATGAAGATCTTGCAACGCGGATCACCGGCGCCTGATATCCACCATTTGTGGCCGTTGATGACATAGTCATCGCCGTCACGTTCGATCCGGGTGGCGATGTTGGTGGCGTCGGATGAGGCCACATCCGGTTCCGTCATCGCGAATGCGGAGCGGATTTCACCGCGCAACAGCGGCTCCAGCCAGGTCTTCTTGTGTTCTTCGGTGCCGTAGCGTTCGATCGTTTCCATGTTGCCGGTGTCGGGCGCGCCGCAATTGAAGACTTCCGGCGCCCAGCTCACGCGTCCCATGATCTCGCACAGTGGTGCATAGTCCAGGTTCGACAGGCCTTCTGGCGCACGCACCGACTGCGGCAGGAACAGGTTCCACAGGCCTTGCTCGCGCGCCTTCGGCTTCAGATCCTCGATGACCTTGGTCGGCAGCCAGCGATTGCCTTTTTCGACGCCGTTGAGGCGGATCTCTTCCTTGTAGGCTTTTTCGTTCGGATAGATGTGCTGATCCATGAACTTGAGTAACTTGCCCTGCAACTCCTGGCATCGCGCTGAATATTCGAATTCCATGTCGTCTCCTCGTTGTGTTCTGTCGGGTTCTATCGGGTGTTGGCTGTTCGCTGTTCGTTGATCGATTACGAGTTCTTTTGACCGGAGGCGTACTGCCATCCCATCTCCGCCATCGGCCGCGCCGCCTGGCCTGACTTCAATGCCTGCGCGCTCGATGCGGTGCCATCGACATAGCGCTTCATGATGCCTTGCAGGATACCGGCCATGCGGAACATGTTGTAGGCCAGGTAAAAATTCATGTCCTGCGGCCGGATCGTGCGGCCGGTGCGCTCGCAATAACGGGCGATGTATTCGGCTTCGGTCGGAATGCCGAGCGATGGCAGATCAAGGCCGCCGATGCCGCGGAACTGGCCTTCCGGAATATGCCAGCTCATCAGGTGATACGAAAAATCGGCAAGTGGATGCCCAAGCGTCGACAGTTCCCAATCCAGCACCGCCAGTACCTTCGGCTCGGTCGGATGGAACATCATGTTATCCATGCGGTAGTCGCCGTGCACGATGCTGGTCTCGTCGCCGGGCGGTATGTTCTTCGGCAGCCAATCGATCAGGTTGTCCATCGCGTCGATGGTTTCGGTCTCCGAGGCCTTGTACTGCTTGCTCCAGCGCTCGATCTGGCGGCCGAAGTAGTTGCCGGGTTTGCCGTAGGTGGCAAGGCCGATGGCAGCGTAGTCGACCGTGTGCAGTTGGGCGATGACGCGATTCATTTCATCGTAGATCGCAGCGCGTTCGCCAACGCTCATGCCGGGCAGCGACTGGTCCCACAGGACGCGGCCATCGACGAATTCCATGATGTAGAAGGCGCGGCCGATCAGCGCTTCATCGGTGCACAGAGCGTACTGGCGCGCCGCCGGAAAGCCGGCCTTGTTCAATGCATCCATGACGCGGAATTCGCGGTCGATGGCATGCGCCGATGGCAGCAGTTTTGCCGCTGGACCGGGCTTGGTGCGCAAGACATACCGCTGGCCACCGGCGCTGAGCTTGAAGGTGGGATTGGACTGGCCACCCTTGAACTGCTCGATGGCCAGTTCGCCGGAATAGCCTTCAACATGGCTGCGCATGTACTCCTGCAAGGCGCCGACATCGAATTTCTGGCGTTCCGCGATGGGCATGGTGCCCATGAATTCTTCGTACATCGTGTCTCCTGCGGCGCTTGCGGGTCCCGGCTCGGTGCCGGGATGCGTGCCCGTGTTGTGCAGTGATTTTACAGCATCGAAGCGTACGATCGTACTATTTTGAGACGCCTGTGAACTGCTGCGAATGCATCCGATTGGCGCGAAGCCGCGAAAGGCGGCTCAGCGATAAACCGGCGCCCGTTTGTCGAGAAAGGCGCTGATGCCTTCCTGCGCGTCGCGGTGATGCAGGCTTTCGACGAAGCTGTGTTTCTCGGCTTCGAAATGCTGCGCCAGCGTGTTGTGCTGCGCCTCCGTCACCAGCGCCTTGATGCGCTCCACCGCGTTCGGTGAGAGCTGCGCCAGTTCATCGGCCCAGGCCAGCGCTGCGTCGAGCGCGGTGCCATCGGCCACGACGCGGTTGACCAGGCCCAGTTGATGCAGGCGCGGCGCCAGCACTGGCTTGCCTTCCATGATCATTTCGGTCGCCAGCTGGCGCGGCAAGGCCTGGCTCAGGAACCAGGAGCCGCCGCCATCCGGCGTCAGGCCGACTTTCACATACGCCATGACGAATTTTGCCGAACTGCCGGCCACGATCAGGTCGCACGCCAGCGCCAGCGAAAAGCCGGCGCCGGCGGCCGCGCCATCGACGGCGGCGATCACCGGTTTCGGGCAATCGCGCAAGGCCTCGATCCAGCGATGCAGGTTGTCGATCGAATCGGCTTGCTCCGACTTCGGCCTGGCGCGGTTTTCCAGCAAGCGGTTCAGGTTGCCGCCGGCGCAAAAGAAATGGTCGGCCCCGGTCAGCACCACGGCCCGCACGGTATCGTCGCGTTCGGCGGTCGACAGGGTTTCGATGGCGGCCGCATACATGTCCGGATGCAGGGCATTGCGCGCACCCGGATTCGACAGCGTCAGGATCAGGGTGCCGTCACGGCGGGAAGCTTTGAGTTCGGCGGACATGGAGGCCTGCGAGGTTGGTGCCATGCGCTTTGATGCGAGCGCAGGGCCGGTGGTCGGGATCGGGGCGGGGACGGAAATCAGTGATGAGCGATGAGTGACCAGTGCGGCAAGTCCGCTCTACAACTCGTCGTCGAGCAGCGACAGGCCCAGCAGCGCGCGCCGCTTCAGCCACGGTGACGCACGATAGCGCGGGTCGGCGTACAACTCGTTCATGCTTTCCAGGATCGTCAGGATGCGTCTGGCGCCGTAGGTGTCGCCCATGGCCAGAGGCCCCTGCGGATAGCCCAGACCGAGGGTGACGGCCAGGTCGATGTCGGTCGGACTGGCGATGCGCTGCTGGGCGATGTCGCAGGCGATGTTGACGATGGTGGCGATCACGCGCGGCGCGACGAAGCCGGCCGAATCGCGGATCACCGAGACCGGCACGCCATCGGCTGCGAACAGTCCGAGCGCGGCATCGCGCATGGCGGCAGTCGTCGCCGGCGTGGTCATCAGGGTGCGCCGCCTGGACATGGGCGTGAACAGATCGAGCGCCACCACCCGGGTCGCATCCAGGCTGTCGCGCGCTGCGATGAAGGAAGCGTCGTCACCCAGGGGCGTCACGACGATCAGGGAATCCGGCGCCGGCAGGCGGCCATGGTCGAGTTTGCCGCCCAGCTGCACCACCAGTTCCTGCACCTGTTCGCACGCCCACTGCCATTCGCCGCTGACCCAGACCGCGGCTGGCCGTGCCGCCGGCGCTGCAGGCTCGGCTGCGGCTTGCTGCTTGCCGTCGACGTAGGCATAGAAGCCGCGCTTGGTCTTGCGGCCGAGCAGACCCGCCGTCAGCCGCTGCGCGGTGATCACCGATGGCCGGTAGCGCGGTTCTTCGTAATACTGGTGATAGATCGATTCCATAACCGGATGCGAGACATCCAGGCCGGTCAGGTCCATCAGCTCGAAGGGGCCCAATTTGAAGCCGGCGGCGTCGCGCAGGATCCGGTCGACAGTGACGAAATCGGTGACGCCTTCACCGACGATGCGCAGCGCCTCGGTGCCGAAACCGCGCCCGGCGTGGTTGACGATGAAGCCCGGCGTGTCCTTGGCGCGCACCGGCGTATGACCGGTGCGTTTTGCCAGCGCCGTCAGGGCGTCGCCGACATACGGCGCCGTCAGTACGCCGTCGATGACTTCGACCACCCGCATGACCGGCACGGGATTGAAGAAATGGTAGCCGCCGACCCGCTCCGGATGGCTGCAGCCGGCGGCAATCGAGGTGATCGACAACGACGATGTATTCGACGCCAGGATCGCATCGGGACGCACGATCGCTTCGAGCTGCTTGAAGACGGCTTGCTTGATGCCGAGGTTTTCGATGATGGCTTCGATGACGGCATCGCAATCGGCAAATTCGTCCAGGCTGGCCGCGACCTGGATGCGCTCGCGCGCGGCGGCGATCGCTTCGCCCGTGAGCTTGCCTTTTTCCTGCAGCCTGGCGAAGGTCTCGGCCAGTGCCTGCGCCGCGGCAGAAGCTGCACCGGGCGCGGCGTCGAACAACCGTACGGTGCAACCGGCAAGCGCCGCGATCTGTACGATGCCGCGGCCCATTGCGCCGCAACCGACGACGCCGATGGTGTTGATGATGAAGGATGAAGACATGTGCAGGGTGCCGATCAAGTGAATGGAAACAGTCGCAGGCGGGACGGACGTCCTTTGGGCGCGTCCGCACAACAACTTGTGATTTTAACCAGTTCGGAGGCGGCACGGGAAATGGCTTGATGTGAGTCCACATCTGCCGGCACCACGATCAGCGGCGAGGCGGCGCCTGGCGCGCAAGGCAACCCGAAGGCGCGAGTCGTGATATAAATTCGGCATCGGCATCGGCATCGGCGCCGGCGCCGGCGACCAGCCTGCATGGCGCGCCGAGACCATTTATCCTCTTCCAAGCTCTTCAAAGAACAACGAGACCATGATCAACGACCAGGAAACCTTGAACCTGCTGCTGTCGACCGTACAGCGCTTCGTGCGCGAGCGGCTGATGCCGGCAGAGCAGATCGTCGCCGAGACCGACGCCATCCACGCCGACATCGTGGCCGAAATGCGCGAGATCGGTCTGTTCGGCCTGACCATCCCCGAGCAATACGGCGGCGCAGGCCTCACCATGGAAGAGGAAGTGCTGGTGACGCTGGAGCTGACCTATACCTCGCCGGCGTTCCGCTCGATCATGGGCACCAACAACGGCATCGGCTCGCAAGGCATTGTCATCGACGGTACCGAAGAACAGAAGCAGTACTGGCTGCCGAAAATGGCGTCCGGCGAATTGATCGGCTCGTTCGCCCTGACCGAGCCGGGCGCCGGCTCCGACGCGTCGTCGGTCACCACCTCGGCCAAACTCGATGGCGATGCCTATGTCGTCAACGGCACCAAGCGCTACATCACGAATGCGCCGGAAGCCGGTGTGTTCACCCTGATGGCGCGCACCGATCCAAACATCAAGGGCGCCGGCGGCGTATCGGCCTTCATCGTCGACGCCAAAACACCGGGCATCCAGATCGGCAAGACCGACAAGAAGATGGGCCAGCGCGGCGCCCACACTGCCGACGTCATCTTTGAAAACGTCCGGGTGCCGGTGGCAAATCTGATCGGCGGGCGCGAGGGGCAGGGCTTCAAGACGGCCATGAAAGTGCTCGACAAGGGTCGCATCACGATCGCTGCGGTATGTGTCGGCGCCGGCCAGCGCATGCTCGACGACGCCTTGCAATATGCACAGGAGCGCAAGCAGTTCGGCCAGCCGATCGGTGAGTTCCAGTTGGTCCAGGCAATGCTGGCCGATAGCCGGGCCGAATTGCTGGCAGCACGCTGCATGGTGATGGAAACCGCCCGCAAGCGCGATTCGGGACAGAACGTGCAGACCGATGCCTCCTGCTGCAAGCTGTTCGCCTCCGAAATGGTGGGCCGGGTGGCCGACCGTTGCGTGCAGATCCACGGCGGCGCCGGCTACATCAGCGAATATGCCGTCGAGCGGTTCTATCGCGACGTGCGCCTGTTCCGCATCTTCGAGGGGACCAGCCAGATCCAGCAGATCGTCATCGCCCGCGCCATGATGCGCGGCGAAAAGTAACGTGGTTGAAACAGCAAGAAAGCAGCAAGAAAGCAGCAAGAGAGCAGCAAGAGAGCAGCAGGAAAGCAGTAGGAAAGCAGCAAGAAAGCAGCAGGAAAGCAGCAGGAAAGCAGCAAAACTCCGCCGGCCATCTCCGCGCCATCGCGGCATGCAGCCGATGCCGCATGCCGACAGCCGCATCGCCACTGCGCCGTCGATCGTCTACACAACGATCGCGGCGCTCCATCCTGTCATCCGCGTCGCAGGGCTAGTGCAATGAGCCGGCGCTCGAACTAGCGCAACCCGCGTGAAAAAATGACTTTCAGTTGCAAATCCGGACTTCCTGTGTCTTGAACCGGCATGCAGAATTCAGTCTCTCGCGGGACGCATTTCCAATGCGATCCGTCAGTCCGATGAATCCTATCGATCATTGGTAAAACGTGCTGAAAATACGCCGGATTTGTCGTGCTCGCCGTGAGCCTCGACAAGGCTTAATTCATGTGAATTTTTCATACTAATAGTCTCGCTAATATTTTTCCCCTTGTATTGCGAGCAAGTAACATCGTGACGTCACGTTTGGCGCACACCGCTGCGCCACGCACGCGCCAACACCGGAGATCGAATCAACCGGGGCCCCGCGTTCACGATAAGGAAAAAATCATTCATGACCCCCACCACGCGGCTCGTACTGGCTCAATCCATCGCTTTGATCTTTCTGACCCTGCGCAGCGGCGACACGCACCCGGTCGGGCTGGGTCCGATGCGGCTGCAGTCGGCCCTCGGTCAACCGCTGCGTGCCAGCGTGCAAGTGCTCGGAGCGGACGCCCGCACCTTGACCGAGAATTGCATTCGCAGCCGCCTCAACGCAAGCGATGGCGGCGAGATCCTGCGCCCCGACGTCGAATTGCGCAGGGTTGGCAACAACGGCGCGGAAATCACCGTCACCAGCAATGCATCGATCGAAGAGCCTGCAGTGTCCTTGCTGATCGAAATCACGTGTGTGCCGACACTGCATCGCGACTATCAGCTGCTGCTGGATCTGAAGGACGGCCTGCCACGCGTGGTCGGCTCCTCCAGCGCTGCGTTGGTCGAGGTACCGGCCGCCGGCGCCGCGGCAAAAGTTGCAGCATCCGGCGAGGAGCCCCGGAAGAAGCGGCGGCCCACCAAGCGCAGCCCATCGCGCAAGAACCTGGCGGCGCTCGATGTGCAGCAGCCCGGCGAGAGCTTCGACGAAACCGTACCGGCACGCGTCAAGCCGCGCGGTCTGCCCGGTTCGCGCAATGTTCTCAAATTGTCGCAGGACGATCTCGACTTCGGGGTGGGTCCGACCAAGGTGGCGGCAACGCTGAAGTTGTCGGACAGCCTGGCGACTACGGAGGGCCGCGCCGCGGCGACGAATCCCGAAGAAATCAACGCCGCCAAGGCGCGCTTTTAGGCAATGATGCGCGATGAAGATCCGCTGGTCATGGCACAGAAACAGGTGCGCACCCTGAGCGAGCAGATCAAGCAAGGCGCCGTCGACGGCAGCCAGAAAGCCGAGCGGAAAGCCGGTGCGGGCGAAACCTCGTCATCCTTGCGTGGCATGCCGGACTTCAATAAATGGCTGTTCGGACTGGCGGGCATGTTGCTGGCCGCAATAGGCGTCGCGGTCGCCGTGATCAGACCTTCCAAGGGGGCGAAGTCGGTCAAGAGTGCATCGCCGTGGTGGCAAGCCGGTTCGGATTCGGTCTCGCGCGAGCTCGACCTGGTCAAGGCTGCGCGCGAACAGGCTCGGGAGGCTAATCGCGCGCACAAAGCCGGTGTCATGGCCGAGCAAGCGGCTCGCCTGCAGGCGGAGATGGCGGCTACCGGCGAGGATGCCGCGCTGGAGCGGTATGTCAACCAGTACGTGCGCAAGAAGCCCGATTCCGAAGCTGCCGGCGCAGGAGCGGCAACTGTTGCGATGCCGGAGGAGCCAGCGGCAGCGGCAGCGGCAGCGGCAGCCATTGAGCCATCCGCACCCGCCGGTCAGCGTCCATTGCAAGGCGCGCCGCTGGAAGTGACGTCCGCATCCGCACAACCCGCCAACGATGCCGCCAGTGAGCTTCTGACAGTCGATCCGCGGCATGCCAAGCTGGCGACGTTCGAAGAAATCTCGGACGTGATGCAGGAAGCGGAATTCTGGAAAATGCTCAATGAGACGCAGCGTGCGATCGACATTCTCGAGCAGTACTGCGGTTCCGCCAATGCGGATTCGCCGGTGCCCTGGCTGTACCTGTTCGACCTGTACATCGAAAACGGCGACGCCGGCCGCCATGCCGATTTGCGAGCACGCTTCCAGGCAAAGTTCAACAGTCAGATTCCGGAACACAGCGACCATGTCAGCCTGGGTCAGCACAGTCTGGAAGACTATCCTTATCTCATGGAGCAGATCAGCGCATTGTGGGGGCAGGCCGAGGTGGTCGCTTTCCTGCAGAGCCTTCTGCTCAACAGCCGGAACGAACCCCGTCAGGGCTTCGATCTGCTGGTCTACCGTGAAATCCTGATGCTCATCGAGCTCGCCCGCGAACGCGAGAAGCAGGCTGCCTGAATGCGGCCTACCCGCCGGAATCACCCGGCGGTCGAAAAAGTGATGCTACGATTGGGGTTCGCACCCCCTCAATCAAATGGATCATGAAATCATGCTGACACTCTGTGGCTTCGCTCTAAGCAATTACTACAACAAGGTCAAGCTGGCGCTGCTGGAAAAAGACGTCGCCTTCGAGGAAGAGCTGGTCTGGGCCGACCGCTCGACCCAATTGATGGAATGCTCACCGCTGGGCAAGATCCCGTTCATCAAGACTGACGCAGGCGTGCTCTGCGAGTCGCAAGTCATCATCGAATATATCGAGGATGCGTATCCACAGAAGCCGCTGCTGCCTGCCGACCCGTTTGCGGCCGCCAAGGTGCGCGAGCTCATCACCTTCCTGGAAGTGCACTTGGAACTGGTGGCGCGTGAGCTGTACGGCGAAGCGTTTTTCGGCGGCGTTGTATCGGACGAGATCAAGCAAAAAACCAGGAAACTCCTGACCCGCAACGTCAAGGCATTCGCCAAGCTGGCAAAATTTTCACCCTATATCGCCGGCAGCGAGTTCACGATGGCCGATTGCGCGGCGGTGGTGCATTTGCCGTTGATCTCGATGGCCACCAAGGCAATCTACGCCGAGGATCTGCTGGCCGACCTGCCGGTACGCGATTACACCAAGATGCTGGGCGAGCGCGCGACGGTGCAGAAGGTCAATCTCGATCGCAAGGCGAATCAGGAACTGGCAGCCGCCTTGCGCGCGAAATAACGCTCTACCTCGCGCAAGAGGGGCCGGTCGGGCCAATCTCAGCCGCCAAAATCCGCTCAGACCCGCTCAGATCCGTGCCAGGCGGGTCAGGGCGGTCTGCAGCGTCGCTTCCTGTTTCGCGAAGCAGAATCGAACGATTCCCGATTCCTTCGGCGTTTGATAGAACGCCGATACCGGGATGGCTGCGACCCCGATTTCGACCGTGAGCCAGCGCGCAAATTCGGCTTCCGCCATGTCCGACACCGCCGAATAATCGACGCATTGAAAATAAGTCCCGTCGGCCGGCAACAGCTTGAACCGACTGCCGGCCAGTCCCTCGCGAAACAGATCCCGCTTTTTTTGATAGAACGCCGGCAGGTTCAGATACGGTCCCGGATCGTCCATGTAACCGGCCAGCGCGTGCTGGATCGGTGTATTGACCGTGAAGACATTGAACTGGTGGACCTTGCGGAATTCGGCGCTCAGGGCAGCAGGCGCGGCGACGTAGCCGACCTTCCAGCCGGTCACGTGATAGGTCTTGCCGAAGCTCGACACCACGAACGCCCGCTCGGCCAGTGCCGGCATGCTGCACACCGAGACGTGGGCCACACCGTCGTAGACCATGTGTTCATAGACTTCGTCGGACAGGATCAGGATGCGGCTGCCGCGCACGATGTCCTCGAGCGCCTGCAGATCCGCGGCATGCAACATCGAGCCGGTCGGATTGTGCGGCGAATTAATGATGATCATCCGGGTTTGCGGTGTCACCGCTGCCGCCACCCGGTCCCAAGGCACGGCATAACCACCGGCGCCCAACGTCATTTCGACCGGCACCGGAATGCCGCCGGCCAGCACGATCGACGGCACATAACAATCGTAGGCCGGCTCGATCAGGATCACTTCATCACCCGGATGAATGCTGCACAGGATGGCCGTCAGCACGGCTTGCGTGGCGCCCGCCGTCACCGTGATTTCGGCCACCGGATCGTAAGCGCCGCCGTACAGCAGACCGATCTTGCGGGCGATCTTTTCGCGCAGGGCAGGCAAGCCGATCATCGGCGGATACTGGTTCAGGCCAGCCTGCATCGCCGCCGTGACCGCATCGACCAGGCGCGGGTCGCACGCAAAATCGGGAAAGCCCTGACCGAGGTTGACTGCGTCGTGTTGCGCAGCCAGCGCCGACATCACGGTAAAGACGGTGGTGCCGACGGCCGGCAGGCGGGAAGTCAGGTCGAGCTCGGGAGAGGCAATCATCGAATGGATTCCGGAACAGGGGAGTGCAGGGCGAACGATCGCCGGTAGCCAGCATTCTAGAGCAGTCCGCTCAAACCGTTGTGGTCGCAGCCTGTGTCGCGAGCCATGCCTCGGGTTTCATGATGCCGAACAGTCCGCCGCGGCGGCATTTGCCAGACAGCTTCAGCAATGCCTTGTCCTTGGTGATCAGCACTTGCGCCGCCGCATCGCGCGCGAGCTCGAGGAATTTCTGATCGTCAGGGTCGCTGCAGCGTGGCAGCACGATTGCGGCGGCTGTCCCGCTTGCTTCCAGGTTTGGCAGGCACACGACCAAGGCGTCGAAGGCCGCGCTCGCATTGGCCTGAGCTGCCGCGTCCAGCGCAAACTGCGCATACGCCAGTACCAACCGCCATTCGTTGCGGCAATCGGCGCGGGTCACCGCCTGCCACTGACCGCTGCGCAAGGCTGCTTCCAGCATGGCCCAGCGCGGATCGCGGAAGACGAACAGGTCGAGGCAGACGTTGGTGTCGAGAACGATGCGATTCTGTATCATTATGGAAATTCATTTCAAGGCGAACATGCTGATCGTATTATCACCTGCCAAGACGCTCGATTACACCTCGCCGCTTGCCGCCGAACTGAAACCCGGCCTGCCGACCAAGCCCGCATTCATGAAGCGATCGGCGGAACTGATCGCCATCCTGCGCACCTTGTCGCCGGCGCAGCTGGGCACACTCATGAAAATTTCCGATCCGCTGGCCGAACTCAACGCCCGCCGCTATCACGACTGGTCGCCGCGCGCATCGCAAAAGAACGCCCGGCCAGCGGTGCTGGCCTTCGACGGCGATGTGTATGCCGGCCTGCAGGCCGGCTCGATGTCGGCGCCGCAGCTCGACTACCTGCAGTCGCATGTGCGCATCCTGTCGGGGCTGTACGGCATCCTGCGTCCGCTCGACCTGATGCAAGCCTATCGGCTCGAAATGGGAACGCGCCTGGCGCATGAAACGGGCCGCGACCTGTATTCGTTCTGGGGCGACAGCATCACGCGCACATTGGCTAAGGTACTGGCCGAACAGGCGCATCCGAGCCTGAT
>JAYUWF010000321.1:0-11387 GCA_043753685.1 Herminiimonas sp. | reverse complement strand
CGAGGCAGGTACTGCGGGTACTCGCGCTGGATGAAATCGACGATGCCTTCGCGTACCCGGCAGCGCAACTCCCAACTCTGACCGGCGTCGCCGGCGCTGACCAGGATGCGCAATTGCATCGCGCGCTCGTTCGTGTCGGTTACCTGCGTCACGCACACCAATTGATTCCATTCGGGCGCGGCACGGCAGATGCGTTCGGCTTCACGCCGGATCGGCTCGACCGGCATGCGCCAATCGGTCCAGAGATGCACGGTGCCCAGGATCGCCGTCTGGTTGCGCGTCCAGTTCTGGAAGGGATGCTCGATGAACCACTGCAAAGGAATCACCAGGCGCCGTTCGTCCCAGATCTTGACCACCACATAGGTACCGGTGATTTCCTCGATCCAGCCCCACTCCTGTTCGACGATCACGACATCCCCCAGGCGAATCGCCTGCGTCAGCGCCAGCTGCATGCCGGCCAGTAGATTGCCCAGCACCGGCTTGGCAGCAAAACCCACCACCAGGCCCGCCACGCCCGCCGAGGCCAGGAAGGCAGTGCCGATCTGGCGCATCAGCGGCATGGTGGAAAATGCCAGTCCGAGTCCGAGCGCGATGATCAGCGCCGAAAACGATTGTGCCAGAACCCGCGCCTGGGTCTGGATGCGCCGCGCCGAAGTGTTGGTGACGGACTCAGCCGGATGCAGCTCGATGATGGTGTCGGCTACTGCGCGGATACAGCGCACGCCCAGCCAGGTTGCGGCCAGCACCAGCGCCAGCAGGCACATGCGGCGTGCCAAAAGGATGTTCGGCAATCGATCCGGCGCATCGTGCAGGATCATCAGGATCACGTACAAAATCACCAAGGCGCGGCCGCTGCTGCTGCCGTAGGCGAGCAACCGGCGTGACATCGGCAAGCGCACCGCCACCCGTTTCATCAGGACGATCGCCACCCGGTGCACCAGCATCAGGATCACGATGGTAGCCACGATTTCGGCAATGATGACGGGCCATGAACCCGGGAACAGCGCATCGTTCCAGCGCGTCAGTGCAACGTATCCCTTGATCAACCATGCTTTCGCTTCGTCCATGTTTTGCCATCCGAGAAACAAAGGTCGGACAGCAGCGCCGCTGGAAGTTCCATTGATGGACCATGCGGCGCGGTTCCGACAAACATGGGGACGCACCTGCTTGGACCTGACCAACGCCCTGAACCCGAGGGGCGCCTTGCCGGAGCCTGTGTCCGCCCGGCAATGGCGACCTTCGGCTAGCGCAGCGCCAATGAATTGATCTGTCGGGTCGGCCGGATGCGCTGGTGCCGACCACGCTCAACGGCTTCGACGTGCCGATTCCCGAACGCGACTGACATTGCGGCATTGCGCATGGACCATGCGGTTTCGTCAGTACCGGACCAGTCGGTTCACGCTAGCCTGTCGAACCGCTCCGGTACGGCGACAACCCAAGGAAACCAACATGCAACGCTCTCTCGAAGAAAAAGCACTCGACTATCACGCCACCGGCCAGCCCGGCAAGATCGCCATCCAGGTCACCAAATCGGTGGCCAGCCACGACGACCTGTCGCTCGCGTATTCGCCCGGTGTGGCGGCGCCCTGCCTGGCGATCGATGCCGACCCTGCGCGCGCTTATGAATTCACTGCCAAGGGCAATCTGGTCGGTGTGATCACCAACGGCACCGCGGTGCTCGGTCTGGGCGACATTGGCGCGCAGGCAGGCAAGCCCGTCATGGAAGGGAAAGTCGTGCTGTTCAAGAAATTCGCCGGCATCGATGCCTTCGATATCGAGATCGACGAAACCGATCCGGAACAACTGGTCGAGATCATCGCCGCGCTGCATCCGACTTTCGGCGGCATCAACCTGGAAGACATCAAGGCGCCGGAGTGTTTTTATGTCGAGCAACGCCTACGCGAGCGCTTGTCGATACCGGTCTTCCACGACGATCAGCACGGCACCGCGATCGTGGTCGCCGCCGGGCTGCTCAATGCGATCCACCTGAGCGGACGCGACATCACGCAAACGCGGGTCGTGTGCTCCGGCGCCGGTGCGGCTGCCATGGCGTGTCTGGATATGCTGGTCGACATCGGCGTGCAGCGCAAGCACATCACGGTCTGCGACAGCAGCGGCGTGCTGACGACCCTGCGCACGCTGGCGCCCGAAAAGGCCGCCTGGGCACAAGTAACGACTGCATCGACGCTGTCCGAAGGGATCGAATCGGCCGATGTGTTCCTGGGATTGTCCGGGCCTGGCGTGCTGAAACAGGCCGATGTCCAGAAGATGGCGGCGCAACCGATCATTTTCGTGCTCGCCAATCCGGAGCCTGAACTGCGCCCGGAACTGATCCGCGAAGTCGCCCCGGATGCGATCATCGCCACCGGCCGCTCGGACTATCCGAACCAGATCAACAATGCATTGTGTTTTCCGTACTTGTTCCGCGCCGCCCTCGATTGCGGCGCCGTGACGATCAACCAGACCATGAAACGCGCCTGCGTCATTGCCCTGGCGGAGATGGCGCGCAGCGATGCGCATTTCGGTGGCGAATACATCGTGCCAAGCTTGCTGGACCCGCGGCTGCTGCCCGGTGTGACGCCGAAGATTGCCGCCGCCGCCGCCGAGAGCGGCGTGGCAGTGCGGGTACTGGAGGAGGCTGCCTACATCCGCAGGCTCGAAGCACTGGCTGCCACGCTGATCTGAAGCCAGGCCTGCGTGGAAGGTTCAGGAACCGGCGCGGCGCTTCTTGAGTGCGTCTTCCATTTGCGCATGCGCCAGCCGGATCTGCGTCAAGGGATAGATCGTGCCGCGCCACCCGATGCCACCACGCAGGGTCGTCAGCAGGCAGGCGCGCCAGCACATCCCCAGCTCGATCAGGGGGATCAGCGGCGCGAAGACCAGGCAGCGCAGCGGCCATCCGCGGGCCCGCAACAGATCGACGTACAGCGCCAGAATAACCGCGACGGTCGCCGCACTGAGCCACCAGACTGCACCACGGGTCACCAGCAGCGCAATCCACGGCCAGATCCGCACGGCCAGGATCAACGGCGTGACTGCGATCAGGCGGCGCAAGCGAAAATCGAATGCGGCGAACAGATTCTTTTCAAGCCCACGGATCATTTCCATGGTGCCGGCATACCACTCGATGCTGACCAGGTCCCTCGCGGCCAGCACATGCTGACGAAAACCATGCTGCTTGATCAGTCTGCCCAGCATCAGGTCGTCGATCACCGCCAACGGCAGCGCCGCGTGTCCGCCGGCTGCAGTGTAGGCGGTGGCGCGCACCATGTTGAAGCCGCCGACGCCGATGAAGCGAACCGGAGAATCAGCCACGTCCCAGGGCCGGAAACGCTGCATGAAGGCGATACCGAAACTGAGCAGCATCATGCGCAGCAAGTGCGGATGTGCCACCACGTCGAACAGCAGCGCCAGGTGATCGACCGACTGCGCCTGGCAATATGCCATGGCGCGGGTCACCGCATCTGGCGCAAACACCACATCGGCATCGGTGAAAATCAGGAATTCACCATTGGCGATCTGCGCGCCGCGATGCATTGCATGGTTCTTGCCGAGCCAGCCGGCGGGTAGCAGATCGATGTGCAATACCCGCAATACCGGGAACTGCGCCGCCAGGCGATCGACGATGGCTGGGGTGGCATCGGTCGAGCGGTCGTCGATGACGATGACTTCCAGATGCGGGTATTCGATTGCCAGCAACGAGCGCAGCGCCGGCTCGATGGTGTCGGCTTCATTCAAGGCCGAGACGATGATCGAGACCAGCGGTTGCGGGCTGCCTGGAACCAGCGCAATGTCTTTCAGTTGCCCGATCTTGCGCCAGCCGATCGCGACGTCCAGCGACAGTGCGACCACCAGCAGAAAAAGTACCAGCGTCAACCAGAAATCCCAATGCATGAATGTCACTCCAGTGGCGCCAGCAAACCCTGCAAGTCGTCGGCGGAAAATTTCAGCTCGAGTCCGCCGTCGGATCCGAGCACGCTCTCGGCCAGCGCAGCCTTGCGCGATTGCAGCGCAAGGATACGCTCTTCGATACTGCCTTCGACCACCAGCTTGTAGACGAACACGGTCTGCGCCTGGCCGATGCGGTGTGCACGGGCAGTGGCCTGTTCTTCCACCGCCGGATTCCACCATGGATCGAGATGGATCACCGTGTCGGCAGCCGTCAGGTTCAGGCCGATGCCGCCGGCCTTCAGGCTGACCAGGAAAATCGGCACGCTGCCCGACTGGAATTGCGCCACCACCGCGCCGCGCGCCGCCGGCGGCGTCTGGCCGGTCAATGCCAGCCAGGGCAATCCCAGTGTGTCCAGCTCGGCTTCGATCAATCCCAGCATTTCCGTGAATTGAGAAAACACCAGGATGCGGCGTCCCTGCGCCACCAGCGCCGGCAGCATGTCGCGCAATTGTTCCAGCTTGGCGCGCTCCATGTCGCGCGGGTGCAGCATGCCCTTCAACAGATACGGGTCACAGCAGACCTGGCGCAGTTTCAACAAGGCGTCGAGAATAGCGATCTGGCCACCGGAAAAACCCTTGCGCGCCAGGACCCGCCGCACCTGCTCGTCGGCAGCGACCCGCACGCTCTCGTACAGGTCGCGCTGGCGGCCCTGCAATCGTACGCGCCGGATCGCTTCGATCTTCGGCGGCAGTTCTGTGGCAACTTCTTCCTTGCGCCGGCGCAGGATGAATGGGCGCACCCGTTGCGCCAGCAATTGCGCGCGCAGGGTTTCACCGTTGCCTTCGATCGGACGGCGCCACAGGCGGGTGAAGCTGCGGGCGTCGCCCAGAAAACCCGGCATCAGGAAATCGAACTGCGTCCACAGCTCGCCCAGGTGATTTTCCAGTGGGGTGCCGGTCAGGCACAGGCGGTGCCGCGCCTGCAAGCGGCGCACCGCATGCGCGGCGCGGCTACCGGCATTCTTGACGGTCTGCGCTTCATCGAGGATCAGCAAATGAAACGCCTGCTTCGACAGCGCCGACAGGTCGCGCCAGACCAGCGGATAGGTGGTCAGGACGATGTCGTGCTCCGCCATGCGCGCAAAATCGCCGGTACGATCCGTGCCCTGCAGGCTCAGCAACCGCAGCGTCGGCGCCATGCGCCGCACCTCGGCCTGCCAGTTGAAGATGAGCGACGTCGGCAGCACCACCAGCGCCGGGCAATCCAGACGCCCTGCTTGCTGCTCGATCAGGATGTGCGCCAGCGCCTGGGCGGTTTTACCGAGCCCCATGTCGTCGGCCAGGATGCCGGCCAGACCATGGGCGCGCAGGTACTGCAGCCAGGCCACCCCATGCAGTTGATAGGGACGCAATGTCACGCCCAGGTCCGCTGGTGCCGCGATGGCCGGCGGCGTGCCGGCCTGGCGCAAGCGCTGGGCGAGCCGGCGCAATCCGGCCTGTCCCTGCAGCTGCCAGGCGCCGTCCACGCCGGCGCGCCCGCGCTGCGATTCGAGCTGCGACCCCAGCTGCGACCCGAGCAGGCTGTCGCACATCGCATCGAAGCGCGGCGCATCGAAGGACGACAGGCGAAGCGCGCCCTCCTTGCGCCGCATATCGGTCAACAGCTCCAGCATGCCGCCGACGATCGCCTTGATCGGCGCGGCCAGGGCATCGATGCGCTTGCCGCCGGGCGCGCGCAGGCGGATCACGGCTTCGTCGTCGATGGCTGCGACCTGCTCGGCATCGAGCCAGCGCGCATCGCGTTGCAGGAGATTGGCCAGCAGCGGCACCAGGTCGAGGATCTGGCCGTCGATCTCGATGCCCAGGGTGAGCAGCCAGGAACCTTCGTGGGTGGTCTGGTCGAGTGCGGTCAGACCGAGATCGCGACCTCGCAAGCGGGACGCGACTTCCTTGCCGAGCACCTCGCCGGTTTCCGGATCGACCCGCAGGTGCCAGGCCTCGACCGGCACGCTTTCATGCGCGAAGCCTGGGCGCACCACCACGATCCAGCCTTCGGCTTGCAGCGCAGGCAACTGGTCGGCCCAGAAATCGTCGAACATGTCTTCTTGCAGGAGAGTCCAGAACGGACCGCGCACCAGCACCGGATCATCGGTGCGCCATTGCAGGGTGTCGGCAGGCAGCGGCAGCAGTCCCAGTTCCCATACCCGGTCGAGCGCGTCGGCTT
This sequence comes from Herminiimonas sp., assembly GCA_043753685.1. Lineage (GTDB taxonomy): Bacteria > Pseudomonadota > Gammaproteobacteria > Burkholderiales > Burkholderiaceae_D > JANXSS01. The sequence goes on along the minus strand of JAYUWF010000321.1, from coordinate 5,272 downwards.
CGGCGTCGAGGTCGCGCAACAGAACTCGTCGGCCCTCGTCATCTTCGAGGAAGCGGCTGGCCAGTGGCCGGCGGTTGAGCACGCTCGACGGCGCGGCAATCTCGCGGCGCGTGCCGGCGTCGGTGACATACACCCAGTCGATGCAGACCACCGTGACGTTGCCCCCGCGCGGGCCGAATTTGCCGGAGGGCCGCATGCCGAGCAAGCCATCGCCGCGGCCCAGCGTCTGCAACGTCATGTGCGCACGGAAGCGCCCGATCGGCTCGGTAGGGGCAGACTCGGTCATCTTGCCCTGAAATGCATCGTCAACATACCCGGCACAGCGTACCGGAGCGTGAATCTTGTTCCGTGGGCACCTTGAAGCCGGCGGCACGGGCTGCAATGAGGATGATTGCCGCCTCGACTGCAGCGGTAGAAAGTTGCATGATGGTGCTTTCGATCAGGTAAAGCGGTGATGCAACAACGCTGCCACACGATCATCGGACCGGCCACGTTTCGCACGATCCAGGCCAGCGCCGCGAATCCGCAAGCATAATGCAAATGCGCCGGAGCCCTGGCGCGCCGTAACCGGCAGCAGGTTTTAAAATCGACATTTCCCCTGAAAGGTGAAGCAATGAGCACTGACAATCTGAAACAGACGCTGATCGACCTGCATGCCGCTCTCGAGCAGACTGGCCCGCTCGATCCTGAACTGGTGCATTTGCTGAAAACGCTCGACAACGATATCCAGGTCAAACTGGTGAAGCAGGCAGCCGAGCCGCCGCATTTGCCAGTACCGGCAACCATCGAGGGGGCACCGCCGGACGACGACGGACTCGGGGCGCGCGCGCAAGCGCTGTCGGCACGCTTTGCGGCACGGCACCCGCACCTCGAGCCGGTCCTGCGCGAACTGACGGACACGCTGCAGCGCATCGGCATCTGAAACGCCGAGCGCCAACAGGCCGCCTTCACTGCCGACACTCAATGTTTGATTGATCCGGACCATCCACCCATGCTCGAGATCGATTGGCTCGGTGAGCCCAGCCGCGCCCGCAAGCGCATCATTTTTGCCCGTCATGCACAATACAGCTGCAACCTGCGCAATGTCTGCAACAGCGACCCCACGATTCCCCACGACCTGACCGAACTCGGCCGGCAACAGGCGACCGATCTCGGCGAGCGCCTGCGCGGTGAAGGAATCGGTTTGATCATTGCATCGGCATTCGTGCGGGCGCGCCAGACCGCCTGGCTGGCGAACCGGTCGCTGAACGTGCCGATCGTGGTCAATCAACTGGCCAACGAAAACCGGGTCGGCAGCGCACTCGAAGGACAGCAGGTGGAGCGCTTTTTGGAATTCATCCGCCCGGCGCCCGCTGCCACGGCGGCCACCGACGGCGAGAGTTTTCTGGGGATGAAGGCGCGCATCGTGCGCTTGCTGTGGGAATTGCAGCGCAGCAGCCCTGACACCATTCTGGTCGTCACCCACGGCTGGCCGCTGCAGGCGGTGCGGGTGCTTTCGGGCATGATCGATGACGATGCCGGCGCCATGTGCATCGATATGCCCGGCAACTGCGCGACGCTGTCGGGCCACTCGCAGGGCACTGGCTTCACGGCCGGCTTCACCCCTGAATGAAACCGGCTGCGAGCCTGGCCACCGCGTTGCGCCGCGTCTTTCAGCGCTTGACTGGCATCAAGTACAGCAAGCTGTGCAGCTGGCTTCTGAGGGCGTCGGTATGTCGCTCCGTGAATCTCGAGAAAGCGTAACTGTAGAGGTACACCAACACGCCGATCAGCACGAAAAACGCCATGCCGCTCCAGCTCGGCTGCTGCAGCACCGGCAAGCCGAAGTGGGTGTTCAGAATGGCGATGATGATCGTCATGAACGGCAAATGCACAAGATAGGTGGTGTACGAGAAGCCGGCCAGAACCTGGTGCACGATCGGCCGCCGCGGCAAACGTGGTCGATACTGATTCAACGCCGTGAACAGGAAAAAACAGGCGCACGCCAGTACCAGATCATGGATGAACGTGCGTTCGAATCCCATGATCGGAGCGGCATTGTTTTGATCGATGCGCGACCAGAGGACCGAGGCGATCAATCCGGCATACCCCAGCAGCCGATTGCAGGGGATGTGACGCAACGGCGAAAACAGCACCGCCACGCCGATCATCCACACCAGAAAATACCGCATCACATCGATCGGCAGCAATACCAGCAACAGACAGACCAGCAGGGCGTAATGCAGCTTGGGCGGGCGCCTGGTGCAGCTGACCAAAAAATAGAAGGCGAAGAAAAACAGCGCATAACACCACCATTCATAGGAGATGCTCCACAGCGCGCCATTGCTGCCCAACACCGGCGCGACAATCTGTTGCAACATCAGGCCGTTTTCCAGGACCAAATGCCACGATAGCTGATTGGCGACGATCCCCGGCATGCGAAAACGCAGGGATTCGGTATAGATGCCTGCCGCATTGAAATGCAACAGGCCGATGTGATCGAGCACGAACCCGGCCATCAGGGCCGGAATCAAGACGATATAGATGCGGCTGAAGCGGTGAATCACGAATTCGCTCGGTACGAAGCGCCGATCGATATGGCGTTCGAGACTGAGGCCGCCGACCAGCAAGCCACTCATGACGAAAAACACCACTACCGCTTCGTGCCCGAGTCCGGTAACGAAATAGAAAGCGTCAGTCAGCACGCTCTTGTGCTGCAGGTTGGCATATTCGACAAAGAGAATCGGCTTGAGGTGGGAAATCATTACCAGAAATGCCGCGACCCAGCGCAGGCAATTCATTCGTGCGGACAGCAGTGGACTGATCATCGGATTTTCCTGCGGTTAGTTGATCGACCTGTACAGCGCCGCCCTGTCGGGCCTTTGATCGGCGCGGCACCGCATGGTGCCTTTATACAAACGACTGCAAGAGCCTGAAGCAGGTCAGTGACCTGACCTCGCGGCGTCAGGATGTGGTTGACAGCCTGGCCGGGGCACACAGCGACGCACAGGGGCGCAAAGTTAGCTGCGGTGACGCAATTGATGCGCCTGATAGGCGATATTTTTGACCGACCGTGTCACCAAGCTGGTCGGATGCTTTTGCAGCCAGAGCTTGAACGCCCGAATACGCCGGCCGATGACCATTTTCACTACGCAGTCGGCCTTGGTGATACAGGTGCCATAGGACCGATAGATTTCGATCCGGTCCAATTCGCGCTTGCTGGCCAACAGACGCACCTTGTAATCGTAGTGCAGCTGGCCCATGTTGAAGACGCTTCCACCGCGCCGGATCGCTTCGCAGACCGTCAGGTAATAACAGAGCGTTCCGAGCCAATACGCGTCGTACTGACTGTCGTGCGCCACCAAGTGCGCGAAGTAGTACGACTGCACCTGGAAACAGATCAGGCCGGCGCAGACCTTGCCGTCGATCGTGGCAACCGAAACGAATCCCGTTCGCTGCGCCAGCTTCCATAAACCTTCGGCGTACTCCGGATTGATGGCAAAGCGCGCCTTGCGCTCCAGCACCTTGACTTCGCTCATGCGCAGCAGTGTCGAGAACTGCTGTCGGTCGATCTGCGCGCCAATATAAAAATCACAGGCGAAAGAAGGATGATCCTGCATCATCTTGCCCATGTAACGCTTGATGTTGCGCCGGGTCGCCTTGCCCAGCGCACCGGTGTACTCGTCTGCCGTCTGGGGCAGTGGCAGGATGAAATTTTCGGTCGTATTGTGTTTTTGAAAAGGAAAGGATAGCCGTTCCACGCAGCTCTCGATCTGATGAAAACCAATCACCGCCACTTCAGGAAATTGGCGAAAGACCGCGGCAGCAAAACGCTCAATGATCGCTTCGTCGAGCAGAATGCCTTCGTTGAGGACGGTGGCGCGGCCCCGCTTGCATTCGAACAGCAACACGCAGGTGACCTGGTCGTTGTTACGTTCGACATAGGTACTGACTTGTTTCAATGACTTGAATGTCTGGAAGTACGGCATCGACGAATTCACGTGACCGTACAGGCGTGCCAGTGCCGCTTCGGCAAAGGCTGGAATGGTGTTGATATGGCAGTCGGCCTGTGCCGGTAGCGCATGAACGGCGCTCGGCATGTTGACGATGGCGTCCATAGGGGGCCCTGAAAAGAAAAATGTCTCGGCGCCGATGATCTTGTCAGGTAACCAAAGGCAATGAAGGCGTGCGGTATGCCTTGAAGTCTACCCAAGAGCGACGCGGTGACGGCTGATCTCCAACAAGGGATTCACAACACCGCCCGGTGGATGGGATGGGGTGGCCCTGGGCGTCACCGAGACCTGACAACTAGAGTGTGCCCGTCCCGGCCATGACGAAGCGCTATGCCTTTTGCATTTGTACGACAAGGCAAAAATTTACTGGTTGAAAGTGCTGCCAGGTCCAATTTCATCGAGGTAAGATCTCCTGATTGTGACACGTACTCGTGGTGTCTTTTAACATTTACGACAGGGGAATCACGCCGTGCCCGAACTGATCATCGCCACCGACGCAGTAGACAACACACCGCTATCCATCGTCACCGAATTGATCGAAGCCTCTCGCAGCCAGGTCGAACGGATCGTGACTGCCATTCTTGCCACTTCCTGCCTGCCGACGGAAGTCGAGCAGGTGCTCGATACCAATGCGCTCATCGCCGAAAAGCGCAGTGCCTTTGCCGCCGATGAACGCGATTGCCTGGCCGCGCTGGGCCAACTGCGCGGTGAGGACTTCGCCCGGCTGCCGGCGTTCGACGCGCTCGACGTCGACGACGCCGATCGATTGCGCCAGAGCTTGCTCGAGGGCCTGGTGATGCATCTGGTGGACCTGCGCATCGTCGCCGGCAAGCTCGAGCGTGGAATCGAGCTCAACCGCGCCGCCATGATCGAGCGCTTCGCGACCTTTGCGGTGGCCGGCCTGGCGCGCGACGGCGCTGCCACGATGGTCAGTGCGCGCGCCTTCGTGCTCGGATGCCTGGTGGCCGCGCACCTGAAGGATCGGCTGGAAAGCGCCGGTTACCGCTGGACCGGTGAAAAAGCGCTGATCACCTTGTATTTGAATGCCGTCGGTTGCGAACGCCGGCGTAGCAAGGAGCGTTTCGTCGCCGATCCGATTGCCAGCGCGATCGCGACGCGGCTCGGTTTTCGCTCAGCGCGCCAGGTGCACCAGGCGCTGTTTGCCTGGCACACGGCGAACGCCGGTGGCGATCGCGCGGAGCCATCCGGGCATCTCCGTTTCGATCGATTACCGTGTGCCGCGTTCGAGGCGCAGTACCGGGCATCTGCAGTGCCAGCGC
>JAYUWF010000320.1:0-11432 GCA_043753685.1 Herminiimonas sp. | reverse complement strand
TCGCGTATGCATTCGACCCGTGGGTAATGCTCGACGGCACGGCCCGGGTGCAGACGGTGGCGCGCGAACAGAACCTGCTGCTGCACGATCCGCTGACGGCATTTTGCGAACGCACGGGGGTGCCGGTACTGGTCAACACGTCCTTCAATACGCGTGGCGAGCCGATCGTCTGCACGCCGCGCGATGCCATCGAATCGTTCTGCAGCACGCCGTTGGACGCCCTCGTCATCGGCAGCTTTCTGCTGACGAAGGGGGACATCGATGGCTGAGCATGCGGCACCGCCGCGCGGCCTGCCTGCACCTGCCACCGCACCTGCCACTTTTCTTGCCAACGCCGCTGCGCCGGGCGCTGCCATGACGACACTCTCGGCGCTGCGCAAGATCGTCGTGCTGCGCGCCCTGCACCTGGGTGACCTATTGTGCGCGGTGCCGGCATTGCGGGCGCTGCGCCAGGCCGCACCGCATGCCGAGATCACACTGATCGGTTTGCCCTGGGCTGCCAGTTTCGTGCGCCGTTTCGCTCACCTGGTCGATCACTTCCTCGCTTTCCCTGGCTTTCCCGGGCTGGCCGAGCGGCCGTTCGACGTGGCGGCGATACCGTCCTTTCTGAACGCAGTGCAGGGACAGCGCTTCGACCTGGCGATCCAGCTCCACGGCAGTGGCGAGACCAGCAACGTGCTGGCGCAATTGCTGGGTGCGGCGCACTGCGCCGGCTTTCACCGGCCGCCGCAAGCGCCGCCCGCCGGGTCATTCCTGCCGTGGCGCGCCGACGAGCATGAAGTCCGGCGCTGCCTGCGCCTGATGCAGATGCTGGGTGCCACGGCACGCAGCGAGGCGCTCGAGTTCCCCGTCTCGCCGGCCGATGTCCGCTTGCTGCAGCGCTCCGTGGATCGTTTGCCGGCGGCTGGCAGCTATGCCGTGATCCATGCCGGCGCCCGACTCGCCTCCCGCCGCTGGCCGACGCAGCGCTTCGCCGAAGTCGGCAGCGCGCTGGCCGCCGCCGGTATGCCGGTGGTACTGACCGGCACGGCAGGCGAAGCAGGCATCACCCGTAGCATTGCCGCGCGGATGGGCGCCAGCGCGCTCGACCTGGCTGGCAAGACCGACCTCGGCGCACTGGCGGTACTGGTGCGCGATGCCCGCATCGTGGTCACCAACGACACCGGCATGTCGCACATCGCGGCAGCGCTGGCAACACGCAGCGTCGTCATCTGCAGCGGCGCCGATCCGGCCCGCTTTGCGCCGGCCGACGCAACACGGCACCGGGTGCTGGCGGTGCCGATCGCCTGCCGCCCTTGCCTGCACGCAGAGTGTCCGATCGGCCATCCGTGCGCGTTGGCGATTTCGGTCGAGCAGGTGTTGCAGACGGTCGAAGCCGTTTTACGGGATCCAGGCGCGTCAGTACAGGATCAGGCACCGGATCAGGCACCGGCCGCGCCGCGCCGCACGCTCCGCGTGGCGAGAATGCCGGACGAAAGCGATCATGCGTGAACACGCCAGCAAGCGGATTCTGGTCACGGGCGGCGCCGGTTTTATCGGCTCGCATCTATGCGAATACCTGCTCGCACGCGGACACGACGTGCTCTGCGTCGATAATTTTTATACCGGCAGCAAGCGCAACATCGCCCACTTGCTGCCGCATCCATTGTTCGAACTGCTGCGGCACGACATCACCTTTCCACTCTATGTGGAGGTCGATCAGATCTACAACCTCGCCTGTCCGGCGTCGCCGGTGCATTACCAGAACGATCCGGTGCAGACCACCAAGACCAGCGTGCATGGCGCCATCAACATGCTGGGACTGGCCAAGCGGGTCGGCGCGACCATCCTGCAAGCGTCGACCAGCGAAGTCTACGGCGACCCGCAACGGCATCCCCAGCCCGAACACTACTGGGGCAACGTCAATCCGATCGGGGTGCGCGCCTGCTACGACGAAGGCAAGCGCTGCGCCGAAACCCTGTTCATGGATTACCGTCGCCAGCACGGACTGCACATCAAGGTGGCGCGGCTGTTCAATACCTACGGGCCGCGCATGGATCCGCTGGATGCCGGAAGTCGGCCTGGAGCAGGGCCTGCTGACGACAGCGGCGTATTTTCGGTCATGCATGGCCACGGGCTCGGCGCTGCGGTCACCGCCAGAAGTCATCTGAATTTTGTCTGGCCCGGCATGCGGTTTGCATTATCTGCAATGGTCGGGATGGTTTGGAAACGGTTGAAACAGCATGGCTGACGATATTTCCGTTGTGCGGTGGCCGCAGCAGAGTTCTCCTCTTGGCGACTGGGCCCGCCGGTGGCGTGTCGCCAGATTGGCCGCTGCAAGGTCGATGGCGTTGCACGGCATGGTGTCGACCCTGGTGTTGGTGTCGCTGATGAGCTTCGGTGGTTGCGACCGCAAACCGCTCAAGCCGCCCAGCCCTCCCGAGCCGCCGCGACCGAAGATGTCGCCTGACGGCTACCGGCAATCCTTGCTCGGCAATGCAATCCTGTCGAATGCACTGCTGTCCTACAAGGTGCAGTGCAACGAGCAACGCGCCAGCATCCGCATCTGCCGGATTCCGGCACAGGTGCGCACCAATCGCGAAGCCCTCGGCACCTGATCGAAAGGCGGCTAGATCCTCGCCTCCCCACCGAACATGCGGCCGCTGCGCAGGCAATCGGCCAGCGTGCGATAGACATCTTCAAGCCGGGTTTGGGAGAAGTGCGGGCCGAGTGCGCGCCGCAGGCGGGACGCCAGGCTGCCGTACTCCAGGATATGCTCGAGCGCGCTAAGTGTCGGCGCATCCATCCCGGGCTCGGCCGGAACGCGCCGCACCAGATGCCGCCAGAGCTCTGCGGCGCTGCAAGCAGCGCCGGGATAGCCGAACAGCGGCAGATAGCGTCGCGCGGCAGCGCCGCAGAGCGTGGCGTTTTCACCGTCGGCCAGGCACAGCTCGAAAATGGCGACCAGGTCGTCGCAGTCGATCGCCTGCTGGCGCGCCAGGGTGGCATCGACCTGGTCGTAAAGGGATCGCACCACGGCGACAATGGCGCCGGCGACCGCAATGTCGGCCTGCGGGCATTCCTGGGTATCGGTGACGCGGATCTCGATGGCGTTGCGATCGAAGCGCGCGATCGCGCCACGCGAGTTGAGCCACTCGTGCTGCAGGATACCGTCCGGGTCGAAGGGGGCGATGGCGTCGTACATCGGCGCCAGGATGGCGCTCTCGTATTCTGCCCGGCTGCTGATCGTCTGCGGAATTACGCCGGCCGTGATCGACGGCAGCATGGCCGCATTGTCCCGATACACGGCCAGCCGATAATCGGCACAGCCGGTATCGACGCCGCCGGCCACTGGCGAACTCGCGGCCAGGGCCGGAATAATCGGCAGCACCATCCGGATTGCCGCATGCAGGCGGGCGAATTGTTCGTCACCGGAAAAAGGCAGGTTGATGTGCATGCTCTGCACGTTGGCCCAGCCATGCCGCGCACAGTCGAAGATGCGGTCGAAGTGCCGGTACAAAGCGGCATTTTCATGCGGCCACAAGCGGGTGTCGCTGGCCGGCGTCATCCACGGATGCATGCCGCCCGGCAGCAGGCGCGCGCCGTCGCTCGCCAGCAGCGCATCGATCACGGCGGCCTGTGCGGCGAAATCGCCGGCAAGTCCGCACAGGGTCGGCGCTGGTGCCAGGTTCTTGATCTCGATGACGTGGAGCACCAGTTCGTTGGACCAGCCGTAGGCACCCCGCACGACGTCGGTGGTGCACACGCCCGGGGCGCCGCTGCCGCGCATCAGCAGGCGGTCTGCGATCGGCAACGGCAGCAGCGTCTGGTGATCGACGATCATGTATTCCAGCTCGATGCCGATGCCGGCGAAGGCAGGCAAGGGCGCCGGGCTGGCCCGGACAGTGACAGCCCCCATGCGGCCAACCGGATCGGTGCGCGACTCATGGATTGCAGCAAGCGTTGGTGCATGGGGATGACCGTATCGGGACTGATTCATCGTGAGATCCGTGGCTTCAGGCGCGACGCGCGGCATGTTGCTTGCGCAACTCGATGCGCTCGCGGAAGACCAGCATGACTTCCCGGTACAAATCGTCGTGCAGGATCGCATCTTCATTGCCCGCGTCGACATTCGGGTTGTCGTTGATCTCGATGATGGCGCAGCGCTCACCGACCTGCTTCAGGTCGACACCGTAGAAGCCGTCTCCGATCAGGTTCGCGGCACGCATCGCCAGATCGAGCACCGGCGCCGGCACGGCGTCGAGCGCGATGGCTTCGGTGGCGCCTTCGTACCAGCGGTCGTCTCGGTCGTGCTTGATGATCTGCCAGTGGCCATGCGCCATGTAGTACTTGCAAACAAAAAGCGGCCGGCGGTCGAGGATGCCGATGCGCCAGTCGAAGGCCGTCGGCAGATATTCCTGCGCCAGGATCCGCTCGGAATGCTGCAGCAAATCGTCCGCGGCGGCCTCGAGCTCGGACAGCGACTCGACCTTCACGACGCCGACCGAAAACGCGCCGTCGGGTTGTTTCAGGATGCAAGGCAGGCCGAGTGCGGACACCACGTCGTCCAGGTGCTGGCGGTCCACATGCAGGCTGCGGGGTGTCGGAATCGCATGTTGTGCCAGCAGCTCCGCCAGGTACACCTTGTTGTTGCATTTGAGGATGGAGTCGGGGTCGTCGATGACCACCAACCCGGCATGCGCCGCCTCGCGCGCCATGTGATAGGTGTAGTGGTCGATGGCAGTCGTGTCGCGCATGAACAGGCCATCGAATTGGGTCAGACGGCCGGCATCGCGATGGGTGATCAGTTCGGCCTGCATGCCGAGCGATTCGGCGGCATCGACGAATTTTTGCAGGGCGGCCGGATTGGACGGGATTTCGTTTTCGGCGGTACCGCACAGGATCGCGATCGATGGTCTTCGCGCACTCGGCTCCCTGGTCCGGGCGTGATGCGCATGCAGGCAATCGGCTGCAGCGTCGATCACATGCGGTACGTGGGATGGCGGCAGACTGGAGGCTGGCAGGATGGCCAGCGACTGCAATTCCCATTGGCCGGCGATGCAGGCAAAGCGCGCCCGCAGCATCGGTATTTTCAACCAGTTGAAAAGTTGTTCACACAACTGTGCGTAACGTGGCTCCATCGTGCGGCCGAAATAGCTGTGGACATCGATGGTCCGGCCGTCGCGGCAAGGAGCGGCTTCATCGCCATCGCCACTTGCATCGAAGGCGGCGCGTACGACGCAGCCGATCGTGGACGGTAGCATCTTCTCCGGATGCGGCGCCCGCATTGCCTCGATCGCCCTGACGTCTGGCAGCGGCTGATGACCACGGGCCTGCGCCACCATTGAAACGTAATAGCCGGTGCTTTGATAATCGTAGGAATTGCAGAGGTTGAAGACGCGGGTCGAGGCAAGATTTCGATAGGCGGGGTCGCCCAGATACATCTGGGCCGGTACCACATCGACACCGGTAATGTCGAGGGACCAGTCGCTGCGGTGACTGACGACGAACAGGATATTCATGGAATGGATTCTCTTGGTCGATGGCGGGGGTGGATGATCAACAGGTTGGCGTCGTGCGTGACGATTCCGAGCAGGACCGCGCCGATGACCCGATCGATGCCGATCCAGTATTCGTGCAGGCCACCGTAGGGATTTTTCTGGTACGGATCGAGCACCAGTACCTTGCGTTTTTGCTGGTCGTAGCCAGCGATGATCACGAAATGACCGGACGGCAGGCCGCGCACGTCGTCGGGCACATCGCCGTCGCCGATCTCGCGCGCGACCCGATACAGATAAGTGGAGCTGAGGCCGGTGATGATCGGCAGCCGGCGCCGCAACATACCCTGGATCAGCCCGCGCGACAGATCGATCAGGCGCAAGCGTCCGCCCAGGGCCAGGAATTCCAGGTAACCCTTGGTGGCCTGCTGGAGTCGATAATCCATTTTTATTTCCCGCTGTCGCTGCAGGCGGTCTGCGATATCGACGCCGGAGCGCACGAACCAGCTCGGGTCGAAGACATTCAGGTTGTAGGTATAGATCGTTGCCCGGTATCCGCGGCGCAAGGCGTCACATGCCAGCATCACCGCAAAGGTGCCGCCGTACTGCAGCTTGCCCATGCGGGCAACGATCGCCTCGAGGTCGTCATCGCTACCCCAGTAGCGGTAGACGGCATGAAGACACGTGGGCCCGCACGTAGTTCCATCCGGTTGAGGAAGAATGCTGATCGGCAAGCGATTGGCAGTGTGACTCACGGGACGGTCTTCTCGAACGAACGGATTGGACGATCTCGGCGCATGAGGTTGCCGAAGATGGCGCAGGCGTGCTTGCTTCGGACATTGTCAGCTCCGAGGTGAGTTTCCTGATCGATAGAGTTGGCCGGGTGACAAAAGTTTCCCGGTTGAAGTGCTTAATCGCCACGAAAGGCGCGCAAGGTCACTTAGAACCTGCTTCTAGTGGATTTATATACGTCACCAGCGACTGACGACCCAGGTCATCTTGTACCGTCTAGCGAGCGCAGTTCAGCGCCGATGACCTATGCCGGCATCGCCGACTCGAGGGTAAAAATTGTTGCAATGGCAGGTGGTACTGCGTAGTCGACAGAGCGGGATGGAAGCAAGCTTAAAGCCGTCCCGCGGCGTGGTCTGAAGATCAGCGTGGTGACGCTTCCTTGATTCCCTCGCCGGCACCCCGGATAAATTTTGCTTTGGCGTCGGCCAACGCCTTTTGGTTGGCCAGCTGCGCATTTCCCAGGCTGATCATATTTGCTTCGTTTTGAAACTGTCGCATTGCGTCGATAAAGCGGTCGTTGGGATCGCCCTGCGGCAGCTGGGGCGTCCCGTCAGGGCGATCGCACGGTTCCCGTCCTTCTTCCGTGGGATCGGTATGGGCATTCGGCTGTGAAGCCTTTACACCGTTGCGGCGGCGACTGCCGATCGCCATGTCCGAGCGAAGTTGTGCTCTGGCGCGACTCGTTTGGGCGGAAGCAGGCGAGGGTGGCCTCGCAGTGGCAACCGGAGGGGTATCGGCCGCGGAGCCTGCGGTCAAAGCTGGAACGGCAGCACCGGAGCCTGGAAGTTGGGCGGACAGGGGACTATTCATTTGGATTCCCAAGAAAAAATTTCGCTGCACATGGCAGGCAAAAGCAAAATGCTGATCAGCAAATCGCTACTGGTTCTTCTGCCAAAAAAATCACTGAAGTTTGTGGATCAAGCGAACTGGTACAGCCGTAGGCGGAAGTTTGGCGTGCTGTTCTCAATTCGGCGGCGCTCAAAACGAACTGTAGACATGTAAGCCGAAAGGTCGCTGCAATTAATGTTCTGTTTTTCAACGACTACGCTACCGTTTTCAGGATCGGCTGCGCAAAAAACCATCGCGCAGTCGATCTATTGCGGGATCAGCATGCCCGCCGATCTGGTGTCAACGGCGCATGAACAGCATGCCGATCGCCAGTCCCAACCCGGCCGCGACTGCCACCGATTGCATGGGCTTGTCCTTGACATAGTCGGTGGTGACGTCGACGCTGCGGTTGAGCTGGCGGGTTGCCTCCGATGCCATGCCCCGGGCGGCATGCCGCATCGAGCTGAACTGCGACATCATGCGGCTGTGTGCTTCAGACAGTTCCTGGTCCGACATGGACTCGGCCCGGCCGACGAGCGAATCGAGGTTTTCCTTCATGCTCGACAGGTCGTCGCGCAGGGAACCCGACGATCGGCGCATGCCCATGAAGCCGGAGCCATTGCGTCCGGTGCTGCCGGATTGCATTGCGCCTGCCGTGGTGCTGACGCCGCTGACGTCATGACCGTTATCGGACGCACCCGATGATGAAGCGGTTGCATTCATAAAAGTATCTCCTTGTTAGCGCTGGCGATCCAGCGTTGTGGATGTAGTGGTATCGGGCGAATTCGACCTCGCGGCATGCGCCGCAGGCCGGGAAATCGACGACCATCAGAGCACAGCAAGGTGCGTGCCATTTTTATCGGCAAAGAGCGCCCCCTGAATCTGCATGGTCGTAGCTTGCGTATCCATGCCCCATGGGGGTGTCTCGCACGTCGACGAAATTGCACGTCATCTGAGTAAATTCTGCTCAGTTACCAAAAAGTAATGGTTAGGCATGGTTGCTCGTCTGATATGCGGGCAACTGCGGTTACTTTGCCAAGCGCCGCATACCATGCGCACCGCAGAGATTCTGGTGCATGGGTGATGGATGGAATTGTTGGCGGCGGACGGACGCGCTCGATCACGGCAAAATCTCTCTACTTTCAGTACCGGGCGCCGAGGACGGAAAGTAATGTGGAAGTACCGATTGGGCCCGTGTTATAAGTTGGAATCGATTATTGATAGTGACATCGGGCTCGGCATTTGCCATGGACGATGGACAGCGGGAGAAAGCTGAACGATGACAGCCGAACGTCGCTGCGTCAGTCCTTTGTTCATCATTTTCCGTCGGGCGAAGGTACTCGACCAATGCCCGCCGACCGTGCAGTGCATGCGCCTCGAATGACCGGCCCCGGGCCGGTCGAACTTCACCTACTTTGCGTGTATAACATCGTGCACATCAGGCACGTCCGTGCGTATCTTTACAGCGAAAGCGCACCATGACCCAAGCCGCCGAGACCAACTCTGGCCTGCCCTGGGAAGGGCAGCCCTACAGCATCAAGCGCTTCGGCGTGACGATCACCAACTGCGACACGGAGCCGGTGCAGACCCCCGGCTGCATCGAAGGACATGGCGTGCTGCTGGTGCTGGATCCGGTCGACCTGATCCTGCTGCAGGTCACCGACAATACCGAAGCCTTGCTCGGGATGGAACCCGCATCCCTGTTGGGGCAGTCCGTCAGCCGGGCGTTAGGCGACGTCGGGGAAGTCCTGCTACGCGCTTTTCTGGCCGACCATTCGCTCGACTGCAATCCGCTGTATCTCCTGACGCATCCCGGACACGGCAACGCAGCGCCGCTGGATGTGACGCTGCATACCATCGACGGCGTCGTCATCGTGGAATTTGAAACCACTTCCCGCACCGGCTCGCAGGAACCGGATTATTACGCGCTGATCAAGCAGAGCGTGGCCCGCCTGCAGCAGGTCAGCACGCTGCAGGCGCTCGGCGACGTGGTAACGCAGGAAATCCGCAGCCTCACGGGCCTCGATCGCGTGATGGTGTACCAGTTTCATGAAGATGGTCATGGCGAGGTGGTGGCTGAAAGTCGACGCGCCGACCTGCCGCCGTGGTTGGGTTTGCATTACCCGGCGCATGACATACCGGAACCGGCCCGCGAAATATTTCGGCGTGTGTGGATCCGCTCTTTGCGGCATGTCGGCGCGCCGCTCTCCGAAATGGTGCCGCTGGTCCATCCGGACACTGGCCGTGCGCTCAACATGACGTATTGCGCCTTGCGCGGCGCATCGGTGATGTACACGGAATACCTGGCCAACATTCATGTCACATCGACCCTGACGCTGTCGATCCGGCGCGGCGACAAGTTGTGGGGACTGATCTCCTGCCATCATTATTCGGGACCGGTTAACCTGCCGTACGGCATGCGGGCCGCCTGCGAACTGCTGGCGCAGATCGTCTCGCTGCAGCACGAGTCGGCGGAAAACCGCGAGCAACTCCAGTACCGACTGCAACTGGAGCAAATCCATCAAGCACTGATCACACAGGCTTTTCGCGGCGAAGGCCTCTCGGGAATCATGACGGGAACGCCGACGTTGCTTGACGCGGTCGATGCAACCGGGGCGGCGCTGTTCCATCTAGGACGTTGGTGGTGCATCGGGACCACGCCGACGGTTGCGCAGCTCGATGCGTTGAACGCCTGGCTCACCACCCGTGCAGAGTTTTCTTCCCCGGCCCGGCCGGTGTTCGGCACCGATGCGCTGGCGAGCCTGTATCCGGCAGGCGCTGCGATCGCCGATGTGGCAAGCGGCGTGCTCGCACTGTCGCTGTCGCGCACGAGCGCCAACCGGGTTCTCTGGTTTCGCTGCGAAATGGTACGCGCCATAAAATGGGCCGGCAGCCCGCACGACAAACCGATGACGGTCGGCCCGCACGGCCCGCGCCTGACACCTCGGCGCAGCTTCGAATTGTTCGTCGAATCGGTTCGTCAGCGCAGCGCGCCCTGGAATGCCATGGAAATCGACACGGTGCTGCGCTTTCGCACGCTGCTCATGGAATTCATCGTCAGTCGCGCCGAGCATCTCGATGCGCTCAACACGGAACTGGCGCGCAGCAACGACGAACTGGACGCATTCGCCTTCATCGCCAGCCATGATCTGAAAGAGCCGCTACGGGGTATCTACAAGTACGCCCATCAGTTGTCCGAGGATGCAGGCGCCGCTACCGATGCCCGGCGTCCCGAGCGGCTCGCGGGTCTGATGCGCCTGACGGTGCGCATGGACAGCCTGCTGGACTCACTGCTGCATTTTTCGCGGGTCGGTCGCACCGATTTGCAATACGAAAGCATGGATTTGAACGAGGTCGTCGCCGATGCGCTGGAAATGGTTGATGCGCGCCGGGCTTCCAACAATGCGACCGTGGTCGTGCCGGTACGTTTGCCGTCGGTTTCCGGCGACCGGGTCAGGGTGCGCGAAGTGTTCGTCAACCTGCTGTCGAATGCATTGAAATATAACGTTCAGGAAGGCGTGCGCATCGAGATCGGATGCTTGTCCGAGACCGCTGATGCATCGGACATCATGCGCCCGCCGGAAGCGGCCGGACACCTGGTGTTCTACGTCAAGGATGACGGTATCGGCATCGCGCCCGAACATTTCGGCCAGGTTTTCAAGATGTTCAAGCGCCTGCACGGCCGCGACGAATACGGCGGCGGCAGCGGCGCCGGTCTGCCGATCGTCAAGAAGCTCGTCGAGCGCCATGGCGGCCTGGTATGGCTGACGTCCGAACCGGGCCGCGGCAGTACGTTCTATTTTTCGCTCCCTTCAGCGGTGGCGGTGTAGCATGCATGTCCCGCCGGAGTTGCCGAGCGTTCTGCTGGTCGAAGACAGTGACGAGGATGCCGACACTTTCGCAACGGCGTTGGAACGTTCGGGCCTTGTGGCAACAGTGCATCGGGTTGCAAGCGGTGACGCCTGCATTGCCTGGTTCACCGCCTCGCGGCAAACACCGACGCTGGTGATCATGGACTTGAACATGCCCGGCATGGATGGGCGCCAGGCGCTTCTATTCATCAAATCCGCGCCGTTGTTCAAGGCAATTCCTGTCATTATTTTCAGTACCTCCTCGAGCGAGCAGGACCGTGATTTGTGCTTCCAGGCGGGCGCCAATGCCTACCATATCAAGTCGCTCCGCTATCCCGATCATCTGCAGACCGTGCAAAACTTGCTGCAATACTGGCTGCTCCAGTCGCGTCTGCCGGAACCGGGTGGCCTCGGGTGAGCCGCCGCACCTGGCACGTGGTGATTGCCGACGACAATGCCGAAGACAGGGCAGATATCCGTCGCC